>JBAYTM010000192.1:0-5280 GCA_041675685.1 Thiohalobacteraceae bacterium | reverse complement strand
CTGCCGGTGATGCCGACAACCGGAATCGCGAAGCGGTCGCGCCACTGCCGCGCCAGATCGCCGAGCGCCCGGCGCGTGTCTTCGACCTGCAGCAAGGGCAGCGTGCAGTCGACCGTTCGACTGACCGTCGCGCCTGCCGCGCCGCGCGCCTGGGCCTCCGCCAAGTGATCATGGCCGTCGAAGCGCGGCCCGGTCAGCGCGAAGAACAGGTTCTCCGCCACCAAAGTACGGGTGTCGGTGCTGACGCCCGTGAAACACCGATCGTCCGGGCCCGCATAACGCGCCTGCAGCAGCACCGCGGCCTCCGCCAGTGGCATGCTCATCATGGCGACTCCTCGCCGAGCAAGGCGCGCACCTGGTCGCGGTCGCTGTACGGCAGGCGACGATCGCCGACCTGCTGATACTCCTCGTGACCTTTACCGGCGACCAGCACGATGTCGCCGGGACCGCTGTTGGCCAGTGCCTGCGCGATGGCCTGCGCGCGGTTGCGCTCGACATAGACCGCATCGGGGTCCGTCATCCCGGCGAGGATGTCCATGACGATCTGGGTCGCATCCTCGTGGCGCGGATTGTCGTCGGTCAGCACAAGATGATCGGCGATCCGCTCGGCAACCGCGCCCATCAACGGACGCTTACCGGCGTCGCGATCGCCGCCGGCGCCGAACACACACCAAAGGCTGCCGGCGCAATGCTCCCGCAAGGCCAGCAACACCTGCTCGAGCGCGCGCGGCGTATGCGCATAATCGACCACCACCAGGGGCTGCCGGGCGGGATCGCCAAAGGCCTCCATGCGCCCCGGCACGGTGCGCACCCCGGCTAAGCGCCGCAACGCGTCTTCGAGATCGGCGCCGCGGAGCAATAGCACCGCCAGGGCGGCGAGCAGGTTGCTGGCATTGAACCGCCCCAACAAAGCGGTCGACAGCCTGCCTGTCCCCCAGCTGCCGTCCACGTCGATCTGCATGCCCTGCATGCTGGTCGTGACCCGAGACGCCGCAAGCCAGCGCGTATTGGGGCGCGTCAGCGGCCGTGCGGCGTCGACGTCGAGGCTGTAGGCAACGACCGGCAAGCCGGTGGGCAACTCGGCGAGCAATGCCCGGCCGAAGGCGTCGTCGAGATTCAGCACCGCGGCGCCGAGGCCCGGCAGGGCGAACAGGCGGCGCTTGGCCTGCGCATAGGCGGTTTCGGTGCCGTGATAATCAAGGTGGTCGCGGCTCAGATTGGTCAACACCGCGACATCGAACTCCACACCCGCGACCCGACCCTGATCGAGCCCGTGCGAGGAGACTTCCATCGCCACCACCGGCACGCCGGCATCGCGCAGTGCCGCCAATTCCTCTTGCAAGGTCAGGGCGTCCGGCGTGGTGTGCGGGCCCGCATGCAATGCGCCGTAGACGCCGTAACCGGTCGTGCCGATCAGGCCGCACTTTTCCTCCGGGCCCTGCAGCGCCTGGGCAATAAAGTGCGTACAGGAGGTCTTGCCGTCGGTGCCGGTGACCCCGATGACGAACAGATCGCGCGACGGCCGACCGTAAAAGCGATCGGCCAGCAGACTGACCTTTTGTCCGAGCTCCGGAACAGTGAGCACCGGCACCGTGGCGGTGCGCAACGGCGCGGAGGCTTCGTCGATGCCGTCGGTCGGCTCCCACAGGACGGCCGCGGCGCCGGCCGCGAGCGCATCCGCGGCGAACTCGACGCCGTGCCTCTGAATTCCAGCCACCGCGATGAACAGGTAGCCCGAACGCACCCGGCGGCTGTCGGTCGCCAGGCCCGCGATCGGGACGTCCTGCCCGGGACCCGGTTGCGCCAGGCCTTCCAGCAGATCCGCAAGGCGCGGCATTTGATTGCTACGTTGCGCAGCCATCATTGCCGGCCCCCGAGCGCGACCCGTTGCACGCCACCCGGCAGCGGAGCCGGCGCTTCGTCGGGCATGTCGTCGAGCGGCAGGGCGTCCGGCGCCACGTTGAGGAAGCGCAGGGCGCCGGCCATCACGGCGGAGAACACCGGTGCGGCGACCTTGCCGCCATAGTAGTGACCGTTGTTCGGCTCATTGATCATGACCACCACCGACAGCCGCGGCCGGCTGGTCGGCGCCACGCCGGAAAACACCGCGAGATAACGGTCGTCGGCATAACCGCCGGCGATGGACTTGCGCACGGTGCCGGTCTTGCCGCCGACGCGATAGCCCGCGACGCGGGCCGCCGGGGCCGTGCCTTCCGGGCCGACCGCCTCTTCGAGCATCCAACGCACTTCCCGGCTGGTGCGCGCCGATAGCACCCGTTCCGCCCGCGGCGCCTTGTCCGCCTTCAGGAAAGACACCGGGCGCAGCTCGCCGTCCGCGGCCAGCACGCTGTACGCCTGCGCCAACTGCAGCGGTGTCACGGAAAGCCCATAGCCGAACGACAAGGTCGCCACTTCGATGGGACGCCAGCGCCGGTAGTTGACCAACAGGCCCGAGGCCTCGCCGGGAAACCCGCTGGCGGTCGGCGAACCGAAACCGAGCCGGTTCAGCACCGACCAGAACAACTGCTTGTCCAGGGACAAGGCGATCTTGCTCGAGCCGACATTGCTGGATTTGCGGATCACGCCGGTGACGTCCAGCGGGCCGTAATTGTGCACGTCGCGCACCATGTTGACGCCGACCCGGTAAAAACCCGGCGTGGTCTCGACCGGCGTGTCCGGACGGTACTGTCCGCTCTCCAGGGCCGCGGCGATGGTAAAAGGTTTGAGTGTCGAGCCCGGCTCGAACAGATCCGTGACGGCGCGATTGCGCAACGTGCTGGCATGCCAACGGGCGCGATTGTTGGGGTTGTACGAGGGCTGGTTGACCATCGCCAACACCTCGCCGGTGGCCGTGTCCAATACCACCACGGAGCCTGAGCGCGCCTTGTGCTGCTGCACGGCCGACTTCAGCTCGCGATAGGCGAGATACTGGATGCGGCGATCGATGCTCAGGACCAGATCGCGGCCCGGGCGCGCGGCGCTGATGCTTTCGACGTTCTCGATGATCCGGTGTTTGCCGTCTTTGACCACGCGCTTGGCGCCCGCTTCGCCGCGCAGCCAATCCTCATACGCCAGCTCCAGGCCTTCCTGACCGACGTCGTCGACGTCGGTGAAGCCCAGTACCTGGGCCGCGACTTCGCCGTCCGGATAGTAGCGGCGATATTCGCGCTGCAGGGCCACGCCGGGCGCGCCCAATGCGCGCACCTGGGCGGCGATGGTCGGATCGACGTGGCGCTTGAGGTAGACGAACTCGCGGCCCGAGCGGGCTTCGAGCTGACGCCGCATCTGATCGGGGTCGAGCCCCAGCAGTTTGGCCAGCGCCGGCCAGTATTCCCGCGCGGTCGCCAGTTCCTGCGGATTGGCCCACACCGAATCGACTGGCGTACTGACGGCCAGCGGCTCCCCGTTGCGGTCGAGGATCATGCCGCGGTGCGCGGCCAGGGCGACCACGCGCAGGTGGCGGGCGTCGCCCTGCACCTGGAAAAAGTCCTGGTTGAAGACCTGCAGGTCCATGGCGCGCCAGACCAGCGCGGCGAATCCGGCGGCAAACAGCCCCAGCACCAAGCGCCGCCGCCCGACGCATTCGACCTTGTGGCTAATTGCGTTCATGGGCGTACGATCACCACGTCGTCCTGTAGGGGCAGCGTCATCTTGAGCTGCTCACGCGCCAACTCCTCGACCCGGCCATGGGTCGCCCAAGTACTCTGTTCGAGCTGCAGCTGTCCCCACTCAATGTTCATCTCGTCCCGATTGGCTTCCATGTCCTGCAAGGCAACGAAGAGTTTGCGGCTCTGGTGTTTGCTGTAGACGTCGCCCAGCGCCGAGGCGATCACCGTTATGACCAGCAGGGGCAACAGCAGGCCCGGCGCCTTCATGCCTGCCGCTCCGCAATCCGCAACACCGCGCTGCGGGCGCGCGGGTTGGCGCCGGTCTCGGCCGCATCGGCGCGAATCGCCTTGCCGATCAGCCGCAGTCGGCCGGGCTTCGGACCGCCGGTGACCGGCAGGTCCAGTGGCATTTCCTCGCCACGGCTTTCGCGACGCAGAAAGCGTTTCACCATCCGGTCTTCCAGCGAATGGAAACTGATCACGGCGAGCCGGCCGCCGGGTTCGAGGACATCGACGACCTGCTCCAGCGCGAGCGCCAGGTCGTGGAGTTCCTGGTTCACCTCGATGCGCAGCGCCTGAAAGCTGCGGGTCGCCGGGTTCTTGTGGCGTTCACGGGTCGGCACGGCGGCGGCGATCAAGTCGGCGAGCTGCTGCGTGGTGCGGATCGGGTGCTCGTCGCGTTCGCGCAGGATGGCCCGGGCGATGCGCCGGGCGAACCGCTCCTCACCGTATTCCCACAGCACCCGCAGAATCTCGCGTTCGTCGGCCTGCGCCAGCCAATCGGCGGCGCTGAGGCCCTGCTCCGGGTCCATGCGCATGTCCAGGGGACCGTCCTTGAGGAAGCTGAATCCGCGCGCCGGGTCGTCGAGCTGCGGCGAAGAAACGCCCAGGTCGAGCAAAATACCGCTGACCCGTCCCGTTATCCCCTGTTCCCGCGCCAGTTGCCCGAGCATGGCAAATGTGCCTCGCCGCACATGAAAGCGGGCGTCCTGCCCGAACCGTTCCCGCGCCGCCCTGACCGCCTCGGGATCCTTGTCCATTGCGTACAATCGCCCGGCCGCCCCCAGGCGCTCGAGGATCGCCGCCGCATGCCCACCGCGACCGAAAGTGCCGTCGAGGTAGATCCCGCCCGGCCGCACTGCCAGACCGTCCAGCACCTCCTGCAGAAGCACCGGACGATGCGTGGGTGTCTCGCCCATTGGGTCAGAGGGTCAGGTTTTCCAGCGATTCCGGCATTTCGCCGTCTTCGCGCTCGGCCTCCATCCAGGCCACCCGACTCTGCTCCCATGCCTCCTCGTTCCATATTTCGAATTTGTTGCCCAACCCGGTAAGCACCACACGTTTGTCGAGCTTCGCGAAATCGCGCAGCCGGGGGGGGATGAGGATGCGACCGTGGCTGTCGACCTCGACCTCGGTCGCATGCCCGAGCAGCATGCGCTGGAGGAGACGGGTCTTCTGGTTCTGGTTGGGGAGCCGCACCAGCTTGCGCTCGATGTCTTCCCACTCGGGGGCGGGATAGAGCAACAGACAGCCGTCGCCATGGACCGTCAGGACCAGACGGCCGCCGCAGTCCTCCTCCAATTGCCCGCGATAGCGCGTCGGAAGCGCCATGCGGCCCTTGGTATCGAGGTTGACGGTGCTACCACCCTTGAACAAGAATGCCCCCCTGCCT
>JBAYTM010000191.1:0-5290 GCA_041675685.1 Thiohalobacteraceae bacterium | reverse complement strand
GCCGATCACCAATTCGTCGGACACGTTTTCGCCCGACTGCTGCAGGAAACGGCCGGCCCCGGCGTCGCCGACGACGGTACGCTGTGCGGAATAGCGTGGCGTTTCGACCCACCCGAACCCGTGGTCCACACTACCCGACATCTCGTACGTACCATCGCTGCCGGCGAGGTGACCGACGATCGTCTCGCTGCGGGCATGCTGCGCAGCGCCGAGCTGGCGATAAACGCCGCGACCCGATTCGCCGACGATGAGCGGCTGGCCACCCCAGGCAGACAAATGACCGCTGCGCTGCTCGAACAAGCCGTCGCTGCCGGCCTGCTCGCCGATCACGAGCCGCATCTGGGGATTGTCGAACAGCGGCTGATACGCGTCGTAAATGAATTCACCACTGCCCTGCCGTCCGACAATCAACTCGTCCGTGTACAGATCGCCGTCGTCCGTCTGGTTGAAAACACCGCGACTGCCGGCTTGATCACCAAGCACCAGGCGCATTACGTCCATATCGCCGCCGCTCAGATCGAACCTGCCCTGGCTGCCGCCCGCCTCGCCCACCACCAGGTTGCTTGCGTACAGGGTACCGCCGCTGAGTTGATACTCGCCACTACCGCCATTCGACCGGCCGAGGATCAAATCGTCGGACCCATGCAATCCATCCAACTGAATGAAATGCCCCGCGCCCGCGTCACCGACGATCGTTCGTTGCGCATGGTACTCGGCTTCCCGCACGCCGCCCCACTCGTCGCTGACGCTGCCGCTCAGCTCGTAGGTACCCTCGCTGCCCGCCTGGCGCCCGAGGACCGTTTCCAATGCGTCGTGCCGCCCGAGATACTGGCGATAGATACCGCGCCCGGCTTCACCGATGACGATGCCCGCGTCGCCGTAACCGTAATTCGCGTTCACGTAGCTGTCGCGCTGCTCGAATACGCCTTCGCTGCCGCCCTGCTCGCCGAGTACGATCGATTGGTGCGGCTGAACGAGCAGCATGCCGCCATCTTCGAGGACAAACTGCCCGGAACCGCTTCTGCCGATGATCAACCGCTGGAAATCGAGCGAGGCTGAGGAGGGCCATCCCGCTTGGGCGAAGGTCCCGTGACTGCCTGCCTGATCGCCTAGAACGATGTCTCCGGCAACCAGGCTGCCTCCGCTCAGCTGATACTCACCCTCGCCTTCGGCGGCGCGCCCGACGACGAGCTCGGCAACGCTATGGTCTCCATCGGTGTGGACGAACGTGCCGCTGCCCGCATCGCCGACAACGGTGCGGAAACCGTTAAGGTGCGCCGTAGCGCCCGCGAGTTCATACCGACCTTGACCGCCCACCTGGGCGCCGACGACGGTTTCCGTCGAAAAGTACTGTTGGAGCATGCCGGACGTGTGGCGATAGGTTCCATGCCCGGCATCGCCGACGATGATGGAGGTGTCCGCATGGATGGAGCCGCTGCGGTGCTCGAACAGGCCGTCGCTGCCGGCGCCCGCACCGATCACCAAGATCTGGTGGGGCATCAACGTCCCACCATGCATTGGTATCATAGACAAAGCTACCGGAACCACCGACGCCGACGGCGATTCGCTCCACGTCGAGAGTGCCGCCATCCCACAGGAACCTGCCGTCGCTGCCCGCATCTCTGCCGATTTGCAGATCGGTACCGCTCAGGACCCCGCCGCTGAGATGAATTTCACTCCCGCAGCAGTTCGTCGCCCCGGCGATCAGCGTATCCGCATGCAGTGCGGATCCGATCACGCGAAGTCCGGCGGTGCCGTCGACGGTGACCGACATCAGGTGAAGAGATTCCGCGGTGTTATAGGTAACCGAACCGCCGCTGTGGACGGAGACGTTGTCGCCGAACTGGGGAAGTCCCGCGGGATCCCAGGCGGAAACCGTATCCCAATCGCCGTAACCGCCCACCCAATTGTAGTCGAGTGCGTACACGGGAAGGGCGGTGGCGGCCGCGGCAAGCGAGATCGCCTGCGCCAACGCACGCGGCGCCTTATGACCAATTGACATGGAATTCCCCCAGACGAGCTCGTTGTTGTATTTTTCGTTTGATTTGTTATGCGCAGTTATACCGCGACCGGTGGGAGCCCGGCAAGCATGCGCCAGCTATTTGGCGTGTAGGAAATCATTTACAAAACAAAACGTGAATGGGCTGCTCAAGCGTAGCAACGGTCGCATATAGAGGATGCGCTGAACTGGCCCTCCCAGCGGGACTCGAAGCGCACCTTGCTCGAGGCGTTGTCGCAGGATCTGCGGCACCCGCAAAAGGTATAGAAAAAGTAAACGCCCCTTGCGTTATTAACGGGTCGAGGTGCCCCTTGGGCGTGCCGTGGCGGAGCATCGCATGCCACACCACCATTACCCGCCGCCGATGGCGGAGTCGATGTGGCCGTAACCGGGCGCGATGCCGATGAGGATCCCCTCGCCCGCGTGGGCGAGAGGATTATTTTTCGCGATCACACCGCGCCGAATTGCCGCAGCATGCTGCGCATCTGCTCGACGACCACGCCCAGTTCCCGACTGCTGGTATGCGTCTCGCGCGAAGCGGCCGCGGTGTGCTCCGAAATCTGATTGATACTGACGATGTTGCGGTTGATTTCCTCGGCCACGCTGCTCTGTTCCTCCGAGGCGGTTGCGATCTGGGTGCTCATGTCCGAGATCCTGGTGATGGCGTCGGTGATCGAGGACAACGAACGGCCGGCGCTGTTGGCGGACTCGTTGGTGGAAAGCGCCCCCGATTCGTTGCGTTCCATGGCCTCGGCGGCGGATTCCGCGGCGGCCTGCAGACGTTCGACAACGTTCTGGATCTCGCGTGTGGATTCCTGAGTGCGTGTGGCCAGATTGCGGACCTCCTCGGCGACGACAGCGAAGCCGCGCCCCGACTCCCCGGCGCGCGCCGCCTCTATGGCCGCATTCAGGGCCAGCAGGTTGGTCTGCTCGGCAATACTGCGGATGACGCCGACCACGGCGCCGATCTGGCTGCTGTCCTCGGCCAGGCGGCGCACGCTCTCGGAGGTCTGGTGGACATCGCTCGCCAGCGCCTCGATGGCACCAATCACCTGGTTGACCTTGCCGATGCCCGAGTGGGCTTCGTGGTCCGCAGCGCGGGTCGCCTCGGCGGTGTGCGACGCATTGCGGGCAATCTCTTGCACGGTGGCGGACATTTCATGCATGGCCGTCGCCACATGGGTGATCTCGTCCTGCTGACGTTCGACGCCCGCATGGGTCTCGTCGACAATGGCCTGGGTCTGATGCGCAACGTCCTGCAGCTGTTCGGCGGCGTCGCCGATGCGGCCGAGCACGGTCCGCAGCTGCGCCTGCAGCGCCTGGATCACGAGCTGCAACTGGCCGAGTTCATCGTCGCGCCCGGTGTAGACCTGCTGACTTATCGCATTGGCGAACACCGCGCGATGCGTGCGCGCGGCGCGTTTCCAGGGCCGGGTGATGAGGTGACTGCCGCCCACGGCCACACCCAGGGCGACCAGACCGGCAACCGCTGTGGCCACGGCGCCCTGACCGAGCGCAACGACCGCCGCCACGAATGCGGCCAGCGTGGCGACGTGGCTCAGGACCAATTTGCCGGTGGAGCCCGGTGTCAGCAGCGCGAGCGCCCGGCGCCACAGCGGGACACCCTGGTTGATGCCCTGATAGAACGCCTTGGCGCGCCGCACCTGTTCAGCGTCTGGCTTGCTGCGCACCGATTGATAGCCGACGACCCGGTCGCCGGCGTGGATCGGCGTCACGTAGGCATCGACCCAATAGTTGTCGCCGTTCTTGCAGCGGTTGTTGACGATGCCCATCCAGGGTTTGCCGTCCTTGAGCGTCGCCCACAGATCGGCGAAGGCTGCGGGTGGCATATCGGGATGACGCACGATGTTGTGGCTCGCGCGCAGCACTTCCTCCGCGGAAAAACCGCTGACCCGCATGAAGTCGTCGTTCGCGTAGGTGATGATGCCTTTGAGGTCGGTAGTGGATATCAGGCGGGTGTCTGCATCTAAATGGGCTTCCTTGCCGCTTAGAGGATAATTCTTCTTCACGACAGCTTTTCTCCGGGGGTTGTAGTGCACGAGCTGTGTATCGACACAACCCCCCCGCAATTGAGCGACATTCGTAACATGCATGTCGTATGAACCTTTGATCGGATTGGAATTTTGCGCGTGAGCGGGTGGAATCAGCCGAGGGTTTGTGGCTGAACGCTCAAAGCCGCTGGCAGCCTCGAGCGCAGGCCGGCTCATGCAACGGCATAACCGCTCAGGTTCTGACATGCATGAGCAGGTGGAAGTGAAGGTGAGATTCAGCGCACGGCGCAACCGCCGGATCAGCATCACGGCGCCGGTGCGCGCTGTATTACGGATGAAACCGAACTTCTGGATCAGTTGTGCAGCAATCAAACGATAGACGGTGCCGAGTACTCGCCCCATGACGTGCCGCGAACCGGCAACAACGACATGATCGCATCCTTGCGAAGCACTTCCCCGCGAGACGAGCTCAAGCAATAGGGCTTGGCAACGAGCTCACACTTCCTTGTAGATCTGCGCTCCCGTCTTCTTGAACTCTACCGCCTTCTCTTCCATTCCTTTCTTCAGCGCTTCATCCTCGCTCAACCCCTGGCTCGCCGCGTAGTCGCGCACGTCCTGGGTGATCTTCATGGAGCAGAAGTTCGGGCCGCACATGGAGCAGAAATGCGCGACCTTGTGCGCGTCCTTCGGCATGGTCTCGTCGTGCATGCCGCGCGCCTTGTCGGGATCCAGGCCGAGGTTGAACTGGTCCTCCCAGCGGAACTCGAAGCGTGCTTTGCTGAGTGCGTTGTCGCGTATCTGCGCACCGGGGTGACCCTTGGCAAGATCGGCGGCGTGCGCGGCGAGTTTGTAGGTGATGATGCCGTCGCGCACGTCCTGCTTGTTGGGCAGGCCGAGATGTTCCTTGGGCGTGACGTAGCAGAGCATCGCCGTGCCGTACCAACCGATCTGTGCCGCACCGATGGCGGAGGTGATGTGGTCGTAACCTGGCGCGATGTCGGTGACCAGCGGGCCGAGGGTGTAGAAGGGCGCCTCGAAGCAGTCGGCCAGTTCCTTCTCCATGTTTTCTTTGATGAGCTGCATGGGCACGTGGCCGGGGCCTTCGATCATCACCTGCACGTCGTGCTTCCAGGCGAGCCTGGTCAGTTCGCCAAGGGTCTCCAGTTCGCCGAACTGGGCCGCATCGTTGGCGTCGGCGATACAACCCGGGCGCAGGCCATCGCCGAGCGAAAAGCTGACGTCATAGGCCTTCATGATCTCGCAGATTTCCTCGAAGTGC
>JBAYTM010000190.1:0-5308 GCA_041675685.1 Thiohalobacteraceae bacterium | reverse complement strand
CTGCGGATCGATGTCGCGCACCAGCGCCCGGATGCGGTCCACCGTGGGGTAGCCACGCAGCGATGAACGGGTGTTCGAACGCTCCGGCTGGAAACAGCGCAGATCGTCGATGAGGATCAGCGCATCGCGGATGCCCGCGGAGCGGATCGCCTCGAGCTCCGCGATGATTGGCGTGTTCTCGCGGCCGCAGGCGGTCTCTCCCTCGCTGTAATGCGCGTCCAGCCAGAACAGTACCGGCTGCCGCATGCCGGGCAGGATCCGTGCGAGCGCGTCGGCGGATTCACCCTGATGCAGATGCACCTTCGGTTCGGCGGCGAACTGTTCCGCGGCCCGGCGATGCAGCTCGGGACTGAGCTCGATGCTGTGTACCTCGGTAAAAATCCCGACAGCGGCCCGGGCGGTCTGCCCGAGATAGGTACCGGTCTCGACGAAGGTGTGAATTCCGCCGCAGCTAGCCAGCCGCCGTAAAAAATCCGGGGCGATGCCGGTCGCATGCGACTTGATGTCTTCCAGCCACAAGGGAATGGGCCGCCCCGCTCCGGCCGCAGGGTTCATGCCGCTCTGTTGATCTGATGTCCGACCGCTCATACCCTCATCCCGTCGCGTCCGGGATGGGGCCCGACGCGTTCATCTGCTCAGCCGGGAAGAAAGCAAAATCCGCACCAGTTGAGGATTTCCGGGATTGGGAGTCCGTTCAGAAGCTGTAGTCGAAGCGGGCGATGTCCTCGGCGTAGTATTCCGCGATGATCTCGCGGGAGCGTGGCGTGTACAGGCTGTGGTAATCCGATTTGCGGCTGGCATTGAGATGAGGGACGTCTCCGATCTGCAAGCCGACCCGGCCGAGGGCGTAGCGCAGGTCCTCATCATAGGTCTCATAGTGGCCGACGAAATCCACGGCCAAGCGCCCTTGCCCGTCGAGCAGCCACAAACTGGCGGGGGCGATATGGTTGATGCTGTGGTCGGGGGCGCCCAATCCGCCGCCCGCCAACCAATCCTCGAATTGCAGCCCCTGACGCCGGAAGTAGTCGCAGTTGAACCACGACGCCACTCGGTCTTAGGGATTGCGCACGACGCTGAATTTGAAGTAGTCCCGCCAGATACGCTCGCCCAGGTGGCTGCGCAGCTCTCCGGCCGTCGCGTGATCGACGCGCTGCTCGTGCCCCATGGGCAGATTCAAATCCTGGTCCTGCGGCAGCAGGGGATGCGGAGTGTACGGTTGGAGGAGCTGGCGAATCGACAGCGTACCGGTGCGCGGAATGCCAATGAAGATCAGTTTGAGTTCGTGTGCGACGATCATGCGGGACGACTGAATAGCACGCCCGTCGCATCGGCACAACTTCCGCGCCGGTCGGGCTGCGAGCTGGGCCGCGGGCGATTAGAGTTCGGCGGGTGCGCGCCAAAAAACCGTCGGAATCGGAAAATACTGTCGGGTCACCCGCGCCAAGTTGCCGAAAATGATAGGGATCGACGCGGCATGGATGTTGCTTTGCAGCCTTGTCATCAATGGTCAACAGCAGGGGAGGCGGGCACCACGGGGCCCGCTACGGCAACATGCGCGATTTCGACCCGCGGGGTTCCCAGCTCGTATTTCTGATTTCCCTGCCCCGCTCGGGATCCACGCTGCTGCAGCGCATCCTAGGTGGACATCCCGACATCGCCACACTGGCCGAACCGTGGATCATGCTGCACCCGCTCTACGCGCTGAAACGCGGCGGCATCGAGACGGAATACGACGCCGGCGTCGCGCGCGATGCGCTGGACGACTTCCTGGCGCAGATAGACGGCGGGGAGGATGCGTACCTGGAGGAGATCCGGCGCTTTGCCGGCAATCTGTATGCCCGGGCGCTGGCACGCCAGGGCAAGACCCGCTTTCTCGACAAGACGCCGCGCTATTACCGCATTATCCCGGAGCTGCAGCGGGTGTTTCCCGAGGCGAAGTTCGTCTTCCTGCTGCGCAACCCGCTCGGCGTGCTGTCGTCGACCTTGCACACCTGGTTCAATGACGACCCGAAACGGCTCGACGGCAAGCGCAATCATTCGGACCTGCTCGAAGGACCGGCACTGCTGGCCGACGGCATCGCCAGTCTGGGCGACGCGGCGATCGTCGTGCGCTACGAAGAGCTCGTCGACGCGCCCGAGCAGGTCACCGCCGATCTGTGCGCGCGCCTTGGCATCGATTACCGGCCCGAGATGATCGAATATGGCCGCTCGCCGGCGCCTGCGGGTCGTTTCGGCGATCAGGCCGGCGTACCTCTGCATACCCGGCCGACCGGCGCCAGCCGCGACAAGTGGGTAGAGCATCTGCGCGACGATTCGCGCCGCGGCTTCGCGCTAAATTGCCTCGATCGGCTCGGCGCGCCGACGCTGGCCGCGCTGGGCTATGCGGACGAAGATCTGCGTCAGGCGCTCGAAGTGCCGGCACCGGCGGCAGACAGTCTCGTCGCTGCCGGTGAGGCCGCCTTCGCAACCGGTGATGTCCGGCAGGCCCTGCGGCTGTTCGAGCAAGCGCGAGGGTCCGGCTGCGCGGATGCGGAGCTGCTGAACAATCTGATGGTCGCCCATTGGCATAACGGTGACGCCGAACAGGCACTGCACTATCTGGTCGTGGCGCTGGAGGCCGACCCGGACCACCGGACCTCGGTGCTGAACGGCATTCAAATCCTTACCGCGCTGGGACAGGCGGATGAAGCGCGGGGGCTGGGCCGGCGCTATGTAGCGCGGCATCCCGACGATCTGGAGATCGCGGAGGCCTGTGGAATCACCCTCGAGACCGCAGCCGCCGGCGCGGAGCCCGTCACACCGCCGCAGCCACCTGCGCCGGCGCGCAACCTTTCCGACGCGGTCGATCTCGTCGATTTCAGCTCCGCTTCAGCGGCATCCGCGCGGGCGCCGAAGATCACGGTGGTGATCCCGTCGTTCAATCAGGGCAAGTATCTGGAGCAGACGCTGCGCTCGGTGTTCGACCAAAACTACCCGAACCTGGAAGTCATCGTCATGGACGGCGGCAGCACGGACGCGTCGGTCGAGGTCATCCGGAAATACGCGGACCGGATCGCCTATTGGCAGAGCGAGCGCGACGCGGGTCAGTACTGGGCGGTCGATGCCGGCTTCCGGCGCAGCACCGGCGAGATCATGACCTGGATCAACTCGGACGACAAGCTGCATCGCGGCGCATTCAACCTCATCGCTTCCGTGTTCATGCAGCTTCCCCGGGTGGAGTGGATCACGGGCGTTCCGAACGTCATGAACGAGGACGGGGTGCTGCAGTGGGTCTGTCATCCGCCGCCGGTGTTCAGCCGTGATCGGTATCTGAAGAAATCCTACGATTACCCGAGCTTCATCCAACAGGAGGGTACATTCTGGCGCAGGTCGCTGTGGGAAAAGGCCGGCGCCTGTCTGCGCACCGACCTGCGGATGGCGGGCGATCTCGAGCTGTGGACGCGCTTTTTCCGGCATGCGCCGCTGCACACAATCGATACGTTCACGGGGTGCTTCCGTCAACAGCGCGACCAGAAGACCGCCAAGGCGATGGATCTTTATCGCGCCGAAGCGGATCGGATACTTGATGATGAAATCGCCCGGGTCAGGAGCTCGGGCGGGCAGGTTATCGCGCCGGTCGAGGTCGTCAGGCTGACGCACAGGGAATCGGAGCTGCGGGCACGCCGCTCGATGGTCGCCCGGTTTGTCAGCAAGATGTTCCATCAAGAGCGCGTACGGCTTGCGCCGGCATCTGCCGTGCTTACCAGCGGCCGTTGCCCGATGCCGTCCAGGTCGATGCATGGCGGCCACAATGCGCCGCTGGTCACTGCGATCGTCTCCACCTACAACAGCGAGCGGTTCATCCGCGGCTGCATCGAGGACCTGGAGGCGCAGACCCTGGCCGACCAGCTCGAGATCATCGTCGTCGATAGCGGCTCCGAGCAGAACGAGGGCGTTATCGTCGGCGAGTTGCAGCAGCGTTACGGCAATATCAAGTACCTCCGCACCGAGGAGCGCGAGACCATCTATTCCGCGTGGAACCGCGGCGTGCGCGCCGCGCGCGGCAAGTATCTGACCAACGCCAACACCGACGACCGCCACCGTCCCGACGCCTTCGAACGCATGGTCGGGAAGCTGGAAGAACATCCGGAGGTGGCGCTGGTCTACGCCGATTCCGCGGTCACGCACATGGAGAACGCAGGCTTCGGTGCCGCGGCCGTCGACGCGTATTTCCGTTGGCCCGATTTCGACGCGCGCAACCTGTTCGCCGTCTGCTATGTCGGGCCGCAGCCGATGTGGCGCGCTGCCCTGCACGAGCGCTACGGCTATTTCGACCCCAGCCTCAGGGTCGCCGGCGATTACGAATTCTGGCTGCGCCTGGCGCCGCACGAGACCTTTCTGCACCTGCCGGAGACGCTGGGGCTGTACCTGAGCTCGCCGGGCAGTATCGAGCATGCCCACGCGGGCATCGGCGCGCAGGAATCCGAACTCGCGCGCGAGCGCCACTGGCCGCGGGACTGGGGACAGCGCCCGCCGCTGGGCAAAGGCTATCTCGTGCCAGCCCAGGACGACACCCAGGGTACCTCCACGTTGCCCGGCACCGGGCCGAGTGGCTGGGAGGGCGACGGGCCGCTGGTCAGCGTGGTCATCGCCACCAAAGATCGGCCTCAATTGCTTGAATGCGCCCTGCAGTCGCTGGTGCGGCAGACCTACACGCGCTGGGAGGCGCTGGTCGTCAACGACGGCGGCACCGATGTCGCCGGCGTCATCGAGGCGGTCGCGGGCGCGGGACGCATCCGCTATCTGCCGTTGGGGACGTCGATTGGTCAGGCCAAGGCGCGCAACCGCGCATTGCGTGAGATCCGGGGATCCATCGTCTGCTTCCTCGACGACGACGATCTGTATCTGCCGGAACATCTGCAAACCATCGTCGCGGCACTGGGCCCGCCGCAACGGGATGTTGTCTATACCGATGCCGATCTGGTGCTCGAGGTCGTCAAGGACGGCACGCGGCAGGAACTCGAACGCTGGACCAATCCCTACCGGCATGATGAATTCTCGCGGACGAGATTGTACGCGGACAATTACATCCCTATCAACACCTGGGGCATCCGCACCGACTGCCTGCGCCGGGCCGGACACTTCGACGAGTCGATGACCTGCTGCGAGGACTGGGATCTGTTGCTGCGCCTGTCGCGGGAATTCGCTTTCACGCATGTCGCGCAAACCACCGTGGAAGTGCGGCACCGGGCCAACGTCGTCGACAACGTGACCCGGCTGCGCATCGACGAGACCGTCGCCGCCTACCGGCGCATCTTCTCGACCTACG
>JBAYTM010000189.1:0-5311 GCA_041675685.1 Thiohalobacteraceae bacterium | reverse complement strand
GCCACGGCCTCGAAGATCTTGAGCTGACGGAAGGTGACGTTCATGCGGCTTATGCATCGCGGGGCGAATGTTAAGCCGTACTTATAATGAAGGCGGGGGGAAAGGTCCAGCGGAGGTTGGGCTGTGCCCGCGGCGGAGTCTGGACGGTCAGATTGAACCATCTGGTCTCGAGTCATGGCAGCGTGCGCAGAGAGACGGCCGGGCAATGGCGACCCGTGTCGCGCTCGCGGCCAATCCCTGGCCTTTCCACTAACGGAGAGTGGGCGGTATGCGTTGGGGTGTGGAGTGCGCGGACACGTTCATCGGCGATCCATCGCCGTAGCGGAAAGGTGCACCGCGCGCAACGGCAAGCCGCACCCGCCGCGCGCGGTCCCAGATCGCGACTCAGCCGCCGATGCCACCGCCGGGGAAATAACCCATGCGCTCGCGGTCCTCATCGGTGCAGGCGTCGTTCAGACAGAGGATGTTGTTGCCGTCGTCGTCCGGGACGCTGGCGAGGTTGAGGTCCGGCTCGTCGAAGTCCGCGGCCTCGGTGAAGATGAAGTGGTATTCGTCGCCGACGCTCAGTTCGAGCTTGCCGGCGTTGCTCTCCCCGTAATCGTGCCAACGATCTTCGTTGCCGCCGGGGATCTCGGGACCTGAACGCTTCGAGCGCTCGTCCTTCCAGGCGACGATGACCGGCTCGGACAAGACTTCCCTGGCCTTGCCCACCGCCTTGCGCCGCGCCTCGGAAAAGTTCTGCGGGGTACTGTTGACGGGTATGTTGATCGTTTGCATGTCCTGCTCCTTTCGCGGATAGCCGCGGTCTCGATCGGTTCACCACCAACGCCGCTCATGCGGCCGAGGTTGGTTTTACCTTGCCGACCGCCCGCGATGCGGGCATTGCGATTTGGCAATGCGGGAAGGGAAAGGCGTTATGCAGCTAATCAACGTTCGATCTCGATCGCGTACAGCGCGCATGCTTTACTGGCTGTCCGCCCCGCGTTCGATCGCAAGGTAATCGATACTGATGCGGTCCGCGACGATTGGCCGGAAGCGGCCATCGGCGAAGGCGCGGTGCGCCGGGTGATCGCGATAGCTCGGGATCACCGCGCTGCCTGCGAAGCGGACCAGCCAGCAATGTCTGAACTTCGCGTCCGCAGCCACGGCGTCGCCGGTGAAGACGCGGCGCACACCGGGGATCTGCGACAACACCTTATGCCCCTCGGCCATGAGCTCATGCGCGCTGGGCTCGGCGTGTTCGGCCAGGTTGTAGATGATCAGGTGCTCGACTTCGCGCCAGGGCCGTGCGGCCGCAGACACCGCATCGGCCTGCCCGGCCGACCCCCAGAGCGCGATACAGCGTTCCACCTCGGCGCCGATGGCGTCCTGCACGCCCTTCATCAGACCGGTGTATCCGGTGCCGGTATCGGCCGCCGCGTTGGCGCGGATTTGCGCGGCGGCCGCGTCGGCCAACGCGGTGTAATAGTTGATCTTCGCCACGCCGCGTTCGATGAGCGCACGGAATTGCGCGTCGCTCAGGCCCGTGCCGCCGTGAATCACCAGCGGTATCCCGAGTCGCGCATCGATGGCGGCGAGGCGTTCCAGATCCAGTTGTGGCGCGCCGCGCATGCGTCCGTGTACGGTGCCGATGGATACGGCGAGAAAATCGACGCCGGTTTGCTCGACGTATTCGGCCGCCTCGTCCGGCGCGGTGTAGATCACGTCGCCCGGGTGCCGCTCGGCATCCTCGCCTTCGACGCCGGCGACATAACCGAGCTCGCCCTCCACCGGTACGCCGCAGCCCTGCGCCATCTCGACGACCGCGCGCGTGGTTGCGATGTTTTCTGTCAGCGGCAAGGTGGAGGCATCCACCATCACGCCCGTGCAACCCAGGTTAATGGCGCGGATCGCCGACTCCAGGCTCGCGCCGTGGTCGAGATGGATGGCGACGGGGATTCTGGCGCGACGTGCGGCCGCGACGGTCGCCGCCATTGCGAGTTCGAAGTCGAAATATTCGAAATGCGATTCTGCGAGGCTGAGGATCACCGGCGCCTGCTGCCGCTCGGCCGCCGCGAGGATGGCCTCGAGGAAATCCAGACTGACGAGATCGAAACCACCGATTGCGTATTTGTTTTGGTATGCGTGCGCCAGCATGTCGCGCATATCGACCAGGGCCATGCGTTGTCTCCGGAGTGAATTCAGTAAGGGTCGGTTCTGTTCAAGGCCAAGGAGATTGCCACGTCGCTTCGCCCCTCGCAATGACGGCCCGTAGGGTGCGTCGAGCCGTAGGCTGACGCACCAGATCACGGCGGTCATGGTGCGTCGCTGCGCCGACGCACCCTACGAAAATCTGCTGTTTATCCGTCACGGCGAACGCGGCCTTACCGAAAAAAGCATTTCGCTAGTGACGGAAGTCTGTAACGCGCCGAAGGTTTCCCAAACCGGTCAGGACGTCCCGGTCTCGATCAACCGCTGTTTCAGCAGCCCTTCGAGCGCGTCCAATGCCGTGCCCATGATCAATCCTGCGTGGATGTGATACAGATCCAGCCGGCACTGAATGGGTTCATGCAGGCTCTGCCGGTGCTGTACTTCGAACGAATGCCAGCGCAGTACGGGCAGGTCGCCCTCCACGGTAATGTCCAGGCATAACCAGGCGTCCGCCTCGAGCTGGATCTCCAGGCCGCGATGTCCGGGCAGCTCCAAACGCAACGGGTTATCGAGACGGTGCAGGGCCAGCTGCACCTGGTTGTAACAGGAGGCTTCCACTTGCTTGTCCATGCTGCGCAGAGGGACGATGTCTCGCATGGTCTGCATCCGTCGGTCGGCCGCTGTCACATTGCGTCTATGCCCTGGGAGGCTGTCGAAAAGCGCGCCGAGGGGCGCACCGAGGGGCGCACCCGGGCGTCGGGAACAAAATCAAGTCGCTCATGTACTACAAGTACGTTCCGCTTTCTCAGCCGCTTTCGCGTCGCACTGCATTTTTTCGCCACGTTCTTCAACGACCTCCTAGTCCAGGTCGTCGTCATCCGAATCCAGAACGCCTTCAAGGAACACGCGGCTGGCTAGGACGTCCTCGGCCTCGATGGTGATGAGGTCGTTCTTGCGCAGGTTCTTGCGGTCGCCGGCAAACAGCCGGTTGGCTTGGCGCAGACGGGCGCGATCCAGTGCGTTGCGTATCGATCGCGCGTTCGCAAAATGCGGCAGCGTCATGCGCCGTTCGATATATTCCGCGAACGCCTTTTCCCCATCATCGCTGAAACGGTAATTCAGCTTCCCCAACATCAGTTTGGCGATCACCAAAAGTTCCTCGGGAGAATAATCCGGGAAGTCGAGGTGATGCGCAATGCGCGAACGCATGCCCGGGTTGCTCTGGAAGAAGCGATCCATCTTGTCCTTGTAGCCCGCGAGAATGACCACCAGATCGTCGCGATTGTTCTCCATGATCTGCAGCAGGATTTCGATGGACTCGGCGCCATAGTCGCGCTCGTTCTCCGGCTTGTAGAGGTAATAGGCTTCGTCGATGAACAACACGCCGCCCATCGCCTTCTTGATGACTTCTTTGGTCTTGGGCGCCGTATGCCCGATGTACTGACCGACCAGATCGTCGCGGGTCACCGCGACCAGGTGTCCTTGGCGCACGTAACCCAGGCGATGCAGGATTTCCGCCATGCGCAGCGCGACCGTGGTCTTCCCGGTGCCGGGATTACCGGTGAAATTCATGTGCAGCGTCGGTGTCTCCGACGACAATTGGAACTGCCGGCGCAGCCGGTCGACCAGCAGCAAGGCGGCGATCTCGCGGATACGGGTCTTGACCGGCTTGAGACCGACCAGCTCCCGATCCAGCTTGTCCAGGACCTCCTGAATGTTGGAGGCGCGGAACTCGGCCTCCAGATCAACGATTGCGTCGTCCTTCAAGGCCTCGGTGGGCTCGACACCGTTGACAGCCATCCTTTTAGACTCCTATGCGGTTATAGGGAAAGATTAGACGACGGAGCGCAGCCGCGCTCCGTCGCTGTGACAAGGGTTGCCGTCCCGGGCGTGCCGCGGCGCTTTACGGCGTCCGTCATTGCGAGCGCAGCGTGGCAATCTCCTGACCCGGAAGCTCTGCCTTTACCGGTATGAGATTGCCGCGTTACCGAAGGGTATCCTTTAGGGCGCTACGCCCATAGAAGCCCTTCGGGCTTGATCATGGGTACCTTACCCTTCGGGTCAAGGCATCCTCGCAATGACGGACCAAGGTGTACCGCTATGCCCGTGGCAATGACGGGACGTTGATAACGGCCATGCACCGCATCCTGCGCCACGCGCAGTCCGGCTCCCCTTAGTAGCGCTCGCCCTCCGGTTTGTCCGTCGCATAGCTGTGGATGGTGTAATGGATCTGCCGACCCGCGACCTCCTTACGCACCAGGCCGAAGCCGGGTTCGTTCTTCGGACGGTTGACGATGTACGACATGCGTGGCGTCTCCCAGCCGCGCCCGCTGTCGAACGCCGTCACCCGCACATAGTGGTTCGGGAAGGTCTTGCGGCAGTTGTTGATCTCCATCAGGATCCCGGCAGGGTCCTTGAGATCGAACATGGGCATGCCGAACATTTCCCAGTAGGTATTGCGCGGGTGCGGATCGTCGGTGTACTCGACGTTGAGGGCCCAGCCGTTTTGCAGCGCGTATTTGATCTGCGCCGTGATCTGCTCGTCGGTCAGGTCCGGCAGGAACGAGAACTGCCCCTGTGTTACGCGGTTACCCTGATTCGTCATCATGATGCGTTTCTCCTTAATAGGCTTCGCTTAGACGCTGGCGGTTGTGGTCGGCACGAAGTCGGCTGTGTCGGTCGACTCGTAGTTGAAGGTGACGTCCTTCCAGGTATCGAGCGCGGCCTTCAGCGGCGAACACCACTTGGCGGCGGCCTCGAGGATCTGCGGACCTTCCTTCATGTAATCGCGACCTTCGTTGCGGGCCATGATCATCGCCTCCAGGGCGACGCGATTGGCGATGGCGCCGGCCTGGATGCCCTGCGGATGGCCGATGGTGCCGCCGCCGAACTGCAGGATCACGTCCTCGCCGAGGTAGTGGATCAGCTGGTGCATCTGTCCGGCGTGGATGCCGCCGGACGCGACCGGCATGACCTTGTTGAGCGAGGCCCAATCCTGCTCGAAGAACAGGCCGGTCTCCAGGCTCATCGGCGTGTGCCGCTCGCGCAGGGTGTCGTAGAAGCCCTTGATCATGAGCGGATCGCCTTCCAGCTTGCCGACCACCGTACCGGCGTGAATGTGATCGACACCCGCCATGCGCATCCACTTGCAGATGACGCGGAAGTTCATGCCGTGGTTCTT
>JBAYTM010000188.1:0-5329 GCA_041675685.1 Thiohalobacteraceae bacterium | reverse complement strand
TCGTCGGCTTTATCGCCGGGACTTTTTTCTGCCCGGCGTTGATCCGGCGTGTCGGACACATCCGCGCCTTCGCCATGTTCGCCGCTGTCGCGGCATCGACGGCGATCCTGCACGTGCTGCTGGTCGAGCCGGTTATCTGGATGCTGTTGCGCGCCGTCACCGGCGCCTGTCTGGTGGGCTTGTACATGGTGGTGGAAAGCTGGCTGAACACCCAGACGCCGAATGCGCGGCGCGGCCAGGTGTTCGCGGTGTACATGGCCGTTTCGCTGTTGGCGCTGGCGCTCAGCCAGGCGTTGATCACGACCGCCGATCCGGGTGGCTTCGCGCTGTTCGGGGTTGCTTCGATCCTGTTGTCGCTGGCGTTGCTGCCGGTCGCCTTCACCAGCACCGCACAGCCGCTGCCGGTCACCACACCGCGGCTGGGTCTGCGGCATCTGTATGAATCCTCGCCGGCCGCAATCGCCGGCGCGCTCGCCTCGGGACTGGTGATCGGCGCCTTCTGGGGCATGGGTCCGGTATTCGCGCAGCGCATCGGCCTCGATACGGCCGGTATCGCCGCCTTCATGAGTGCGACCATTCTCGGCGGCGCCGCCTTGCAGTGGCCGATCGGACGCCTGTCGGATCGCGGCGACCGGCGTCTGGTGCTGATCTTCACCGGGGCGGTCGCCGGCGTACTGGCGCTGACCCTGGCCATGGTGGCGAGTGTTTCCGTCGCCTGGCTGATCGCCGTCAGCTTTCTGTTCGGCGGGCTTGCGTTCAGCGTCTATCCGATCAGCGTGGCGCACCTGAACGATCACCTTCAGCCCGAAGACATCCTCGAAGGCAGCAGCGGCCTGTTGCTGCTGCACGGCGTCGGCGCGGCGCTCGGTCCGGCCGGCGTCGGCTTGCTCGCCGGCTATTTCGGGCCGCGCAGCCTGCTGGTGTATTTCGCAGTGATACTCGGTCTGATGGCGGCGTTCCTGTCGTTGCGCAGGCGTCGCGCGCCGCCGGCTGCGCTGGAAGAACACGCGCCCTTTGCCGTCATGTTGCGGACCTCGCCCGAGGCGCTGGTCATGTTGGCGGACACACCGGAGGAGGGCTTGGAGGAGGCCGGGGAGCCGCGCTGAACCATCGGTCGCATTGCCCGCGCGGCGCTGCCCTGGACGATGATTGCGCACGTCGACGCCGCGGTCGCAATCAACGTCCGTGGAGAATCGCCCGCGATCCGCGGCGCAGACTCACGGACGCCGCAAAATGACATATGGTTAGTGCTATGGACGATCATTCATCGAACGGAGAAGCGGATACGATGAAGCCGGAACGACGCATGCTGCGCGATATCGAGCGCGGTGTGGAATACACCCGGCATCTGACGGGCAAAGAGGCCTTTGCCAAGCGGGTCATGGACGCCTTCGAGCGCGTTCCACGCCAGGAGTTCGTGCCCGAAGACCTGCGGGGCCGCGCTTACGACGATGCGCCGCTGCCCATCGGTGGCGGACAGACGATATCCCAACCCTACATCGTCGCGCTGATGACCGATCTTCTGGAGACCCAACCGGACGACATCGTCCTGGAAGTCGGCACCGGTTCGGGCTATCAGGCGGCCATACTCTCGGGCCTGGTCAGGCAGGTCTACAGCATCGAGGTGATCGAGGCGCTTGCGACAGAGGCGCGCGCGCGGCTTCGGCGTCTCGGCTACGCCAATGTCGAGGTGCGCTCCGGCGACGGTTACAACGGTTGGCCGGAACACGCGCCCTTCGACGGCATCATCGTCACGGCAGCGGCGCCGTTTATTCCGGAGCCGCTGGTCGAACAGCTCAAACCCGGCGGACGCCTGGTGATCCCGGTGGGTGTCCCCTACGGCGAACAGGACCTGATGCTGGTCGAAAAGACACCGGAAGGGGAGACGCGCAGTCGACGCATTCTCGCCGTCGCCTTCGTGCCGTTGACGCGTCGACAAGGGGACGAACATTCGGCCGGCTGAAGCGCCGACGCCGACGCCACCGGCGCAAGGCGTGGTTGCGGGCATACTTGCCAGGGAGTTCGGAGAACGACGGGATGAGACTTTATCTCGTACAGCACGGAGAGGCCTGTGCAAAGGAAGTCGATCCGGAACGTCCGTTGACGGCGCAAGGCCGCGCGGACGTGGAACGCCTCGCGGCATTTCTGCAGCGGTCGGGTATACGGGCGGAGCGCGTGATCCACAGCGGCAAGCTGCGCGCCGCTCAGACCGCCGAACTTCTCGCACCTGCGATCGCAAGCGGCGTCACGCTGGAGACCAGCGGACTCATCAACCCCAACGACGAGCCCCGGGCGTTCGACTGGCAGAGCGACAGCTGGGACCGGGATACGCTAATCGTCGGTCATCTGCCATTCCTGGCGAAGCTGGTCTCCCACTTGATGGTCGGCGATGAGAACAAGCTTATCGTCGCCTTCCGGCCGGGGTCGGTCCTGTGTCTGGAACACGCCGACGGGACGGGCTGGACGGTCGATTGGATGACTCGGCCCGAATTGCTCCGCTGAAATCGCGCGGCGCGGTGCGTTCAGGCTGCTGGTAAGGCCTTTGAGCGCGACTACACTTCCATGTAAGCGTCTCCCTGATCTTCCAACGACAAGCGCCATGGCGAGACCGGCGATGCCCCGATGCTATCTCGAAGGTTTGCTGGCCGACGGCGAATCCGTCTATCGGATACCGCTGTGCGGCTTTCCGGCGCTCGTCGGCCGAGAGGCGGGGCTGGCCGTGACGCTGCAGTCGGGCAATGTGTCGCGGCGGCATGCGGAGTTCGTGCAACGCCATGGGCGCTTGATGGTGCGCGATCTCGGCAGCAGGAACGGCACCTTTCTGAATCACGAGAAGATCACCGATATCCAGCCAGTGGCGCCCGGCGACGTGCTGCGCTTCGGCGACATCGAATTGCGTCTGCAACTGGAAACCGATACGGCGGCAGACGCGGCCGATGAGTTCACCGCCACGGCGTTCTTCGCGCCGGACCAGAATGTCGATCGTATGCCCATCGGCGCGCGACAGCTCGAACAGATGCTGCAGGAACGGCTGATCAAACCGCTGTACCAGCCCATCCTGTCCACCCAGGACGGGCGCATCAAAGGACTCGAACTGCTGGGGCGCGGCTTTCACCAGTACTTGCCGGAGTATCCGATCCCACTGTTTTATCTGGCCGGCAGCCTGGGGCGATCGGTCGAGCTGAGCGAGGTCATTCGTGAGGTGGGCGTGCACGCCTGGGTCGAAGCGCAACTCACGCGGGTACCCCTGTTCATGAACACGCATCCGCAGGAACTCAAGAACTGGCAGCGGTTGGCGGCTTCGCTGCAAGTCATCCGCATCAAGTATCCGACGGTCCCGCTGGTACTGGAAATCCACGAGCAGGCGGTCACCGATCACGCCACCTTGGCGCACTTGAATGATGCCTTGCGGCGCATGCGCATCGCGCTGGCCTACGACGATTTCGGCGCGGGCCAGGCGCGTCTGCTGGAACTTCTGGACGTGCCGCCCTATACCGTCAAATTCGATATTTCCTTGATCCATGATCTCGACAAGGTGTCGCGCAACCGTCAGGAAATGATCGGTCTGCTGGTCACGCTGGTGAAAAAAGGACATACCACTGCGCTGGCGGAGGGCGTGTCCAATCCCGGCGAACTCACCGCCTGCCGCGAGTTGGGGTTTGATCTGGTGCAGGGCTACGTCTACGGGCAGCCGGCCGCGCTGGGCAGCCTGGCGGCGTCGTCTCTCTGGTAGTCGCAGAGCGGACGGCGCTGAGAGCTAGGAAGAACGGCAGGCTTGAGCGTTGTGCACCTGAACGGGGTTGATCCATCCACATGACGGGGAATCGCACCTTGGCAGTCACGGTAAACCTGCGCTGGTCATCCGCCGCCAGAACGCACGCCGGAAGGGTCCGCCCGCACAATCAGGATGCCTGTCTGGAACTGCCGGGGCGTGGTATATGGGCGGTGGCCGACGGTATGGGTGGCCATGCCGCCGGAGAACTCGCGAGCCAGATGATCGTCGATGCTCTAGCCCGTATGCCGCCGGTCGACAGCGTCGGGCTGCTGGTGGGTGAGGTCCGCAAATCCCTGCAGAGCGTCAACCGCAGGTTGTGCGACGAGGCGCGTCGCCGCCGCGAGCCGGTCATCGGCAGCACCGTCGTCGTGCTGTTGGCGCTGGCCGACCATGCCGTTTTGATCTGGGCCGGCGACAGCCGCGCCTATCGCCTGCAGCAGGGGCGGTTGCAACGTCTGACACGGGATCACAGTCGCGTCGAGGACCTCGTCGCTCAGGGCTTGATCACCCGCGAGCAGGCCGAGACCCACCCCGCGGCGAACGTCATTACCCGGGCCGTCGGCGTGACCGAGCGTCTCGATCTCGATGCTGAAATCGTCGAGGTGAGCGACGGCGATGTGTTTCTATTGTGCAGCGACGGTCTCTACAAGGAGCTGGCGGAGGCCGAGATCGGCAGGATTTTGGCCATCGGCGACGATCGCAAGGCGTGCGATATGCTGCTGGAGCGCGCCCTCGAACGCGGCGCACGCGACAACGTCTCAGTGGTCGTGGTCAGCGTGCTGGACGCGACGACCCTGACCAAGACCCAATGGAATCCGTCGCTGACGCCGGACGCGAAGTCCGCGTCTGCCAGCGATGACCCGACCAAACTCAAATAGGCCACCCGGTACGGATCCGTCTGTCGTTTTCCGTCGAACTTACTCCGCAGTGCTGTCGCGCTACACCCAACACGCACAACGCCAAGCCGGTCCGAACGACGGCGATGTCTGCGACTCGGCGCGCCAAACCGCACGCCGAATCAGATGATTGGCGCATGCCCTCTGCACCTCGCCCGGTTTGGCACAACTGATGCTCCGCTGGGACGTCTGCGTGCGCACTTCGTCCGACCGCGTGGCAAACGCGTCTCGGCGCACGGTCGTCTGGCGCGTAGTACAACCCGCGGGCGGTCGAAGGTGTCCGGTGTCCGGATTTCGGAGGATGTGATCGTGACAAGTCCTTGCCTGCATTCTGTTCGCACCGCCGCAACAGGGTGCCGCCCTGCGCGCCGGCGTATCCGGAACTCGGCCGCTGTCGGCCTGTTCGCCGGCACCTGCCTGGTGTTGTTGTGTTCCTGTTCCGGTCTCGGTGGACCGGAATACCGGCAACCGGATACCGTCGCGAAACCCGAGTGGTCCGAACGGGCCGCGGGGCTGCTGACCGCGGGCCGCATCGATCCGGAGTGGTGGAACGGTTTCCAGGATCCCTATCTGAGCGAACTGGTGCGCAAGGCGATCGACGGCAACCTCGATATCCGCGTGCTGGCGGCGCGCAGCAACCTGGCGAAGGCGGCCATCG
>JBAYTM010000187.1:0-5330 GCA_041675685.1 Thiohalobacteraceae bacterium | reverse complement strand
GACCGCATGCTCGACATGGGCTTCATCCGCGACATCCGCAAGATCCTCGCATTGCTGCCGGCACACGGCCATGGCGGCCGCCAGAACCTGCTGTTCTCCGCGACCTTCTCCGACGAGATCAAGCAACTGGCGAATGGCCTGTTGCACAATCCGGCCTTGATCGAGGTGGCACGCCGCAACACGACCACCGAGCTGGTGTCACAGGTCGTGCACCCGGTGGACCGCGCCCGCAAGCGCGAACTCCTGTCGTTCCTGATCGGTTCGCAGAACTGGCGCCAGGTGCTGGTGTTCACGCGCACCAAGCACGGCGCCAACAAGCTTGCCGAGCAGCTCGGTCAGGACGGCATCCGGGCCGCGGCCATTCACGGCAACAAGAGTCAGGGTGCGCGCACCAAGGCGCTGGCCGATTTCAAACAGGGCACGGTGCGCGTGCTGGTGGCGACCGACATCGCCGCGCGCGGCCTGGACATCGACCAGCTCCCGCATGTGGTGAACTTCGAGCTGCCGAACGTGGCCGAAGACTATGTCCACCGCATCGGCCGCACCGGCCGTGCCGGCAACGAGGGCCAGGCGGTGTCCCTGGTCTGTATCGACGAGCGCGATTTTCTCAGAGACATCGAGCGCCTGATCAAGATCGCGCTGCCCAAAGTCGTGCTGCCGGGCTATGAGCCCGACCCGAACATCAAGGCCGAGCCGGTATTCAAACAGCGGCAAGGACGCGGCGCACGTGCCAGCAACCCGAGCCGGTCCGGCCAGGCCCGGCCGCGTTCGGGTAGCGGCCAGCAGCCGGGCGGCGCTCCGCGCAAACCGGCCGGCTCCGCAAACCGGCCGGCGTCGGGAAACCGCGAGGTGAACGGCAATCGGGCGGTGGACAGTCGCCCTGCGCAGAACAAGCGCCCCGCGCAAGGCAATCGTCCCCAGCAGGGCCGGCCGCAACGCCGGCCCGGCCAGGCGCGTCCGGGGTCCTGATACGTTCGGACCGGCGGCCGCGGGGCAATAAAAAAGGCGCCCTCCCATACTGGGAGGACGCCCCGCACCGCCTGCCAAGCGGTTACTGCCCTTAGAAACGAATATGCGCGGAGCTGTTCAGGCTTTGTCGCGCCCAGCGCCAGTTGTCGATGTGGTAACGCGTGAACGCCAGATCGGTCAGTTCGAAAAACCGCGACCAGCCGATACGTTCGATCCACTCGCCCATACGTTCGTAGTCGCGCGCGTCATTCTTGTACGCGAGCAGGATCTTCTTGACGACCGCCGCCACTTCCGGCCAGCGCGGCGCGTTGTTCGGCAAACCCGCGGCGACCAGCTTGTGCAGTGTGGGCTTGCTGCGCGCATTGGAGTTTTTGCCTCCCACCCAGATGGCCAGCTTGGAGTGCTCGGGGTCGTTGATCTGCATGGGCGGGCAGGGCGGATAGCAGGCGCCGCAGCAGATGCACTTTTTCTCGTCGACCTCGAGCGAAGGCCTGCCGTTCACCATGGCCGGGCGAATCGCGGCGACCGGGCAACGCGCCACGACCGAGGGTCGCTCGCACACGTTCGCGACCAGATCGTGGTTGATCTTCGGCGGCTTGGTGTGTTGTATGTTGATGGCGATGTCGGCCTGTCCGCCGCAGTTGATCTGGCAGCAGGAGGTCGACATACGTACGCGGTTCGGCATGCGCTCGTTGATAAACTCTTCATGCAGCTCGTCCATGAGCGATTTTACGACGCCGGACGCGTCCGTGCCGGGGATGTCGCAGTGCAGCCAGCCCTGTGTGTGGGAGATCATCGAAACCGAGTTTCCGGTTCCACCCACCGGGAAGCCATGCTCGAGTAGCTTGTCGATCAGCGGTGCCACTTTGGATTCTTCGCTGACCATGAACTCGATATTGGAGCGGATGGTGAAACGGACGTAGCCCTCCGCGTACTGGTCGGCGATGTCGCAGAGCGTACGGATGGTATGGACGTCCATCTGTCGTTGGGTGCCGGCACGGACCGTCCAGACCTGGTCGCCGTTCTTTGCGACGTGGCGCAGTACGCCGGGCCGCGGCCGATCGTGCCATGCCCAGTTACCATAGTTTTTCTTCAGTACGGGGTGCAGGAACCGGTCGAGTGGTGGAACGCCGCACTCGTCGGGCATTTTTGCAGCGGGTTGTGCCATAACTGTTACCTCGTTGATTCGCGATGCCGCATCAGACAGCGGCGCGTTCTTTCCACTTGGTGGCTTCTTCGTCCCAGTCGTCCATGCGGATCATCGGGTTCGTGCGCGGGTGATTGATCATCGCCGGATCGATCGGCACCTCGATGCCCTCGAGGAACACGGACAAGCCGATGCGCTCGATCATCTCCCCGAGCCGCTCATGCTCCAGACCGTTCTCGGCCCAGAAATCGATGATGTTCTGCCCGAGTTCCACCAGTTTGTTGCGGTCTTCCTCGGTATCGAGCTTCATGAACGGTATCAGCACCGAGCCGAGCAGGTCGCCGATCTTGAGCGTGCGTTTGCCGCCCACCAGGATCGTGACACCGCGGTCGTTGCCGGGCGACAGCGCTTTGGTCATGACGTTGATGCAGTGCATGCAGCGCACGCAACTCTTGTTGTCGATGCTCAGGCTGTCATCGTCTTCCAGGCTCATGCTGCGTGTCGGGCAACGGGTGATGACGTTGTCGATGACGTATTTGCGGCCCTTCGAAGCGACGAACCTGCGGACCTCGTCCTGATTCACTTGAATGTCGTCGCGCCAAGTGCCGATCACCGCCATGTCCGAACGCTGGATGGCGTTCATGCAGTCGTTGCCACAGCCGGAGAATTTGAACTTGAATTTGTACGGTAAGGCGGGCCGGTGCAGATCGTCGAGGAACGAATTGAGCACCACGCGATGCGCCTCGGGTTCGTCATAGCAGGAGTGTTCGCAGCGGGCACTGCCGACGCAGGACATGCCGGTCCGCACCGCGGGGCCGGCACCGCCCATATCGAAACCCATCGCGTTGAACTTGTCGAACGCGGGCTGGATGTCGTCGGTGGTGCAGCCTTGGAACATGATGTCGCCGGTCTGGCCATGCAGCGCGATCAGCCCTGAACCGTGCTGTTCCCAGATATCGCAGAAGCTGCGCAGCGTTGCGGTATCGTAGTGCATGCCTGCGGGCGGCATGATGCGGATGGTGTGGAATTCCGCGGATGCGGGGAACTCGTCGGCGATCTCGGAGAACCGCGGGATGACGCCGCCGCCGTAGCCGATGACGCTCGCCGTGCCGCCTTTCCAATAGCCTTTGCGGGTCTCGTAGGATCGCTCCAGCTGGCCCAGAAGGTCGACCATCATGTCCTTGTCTTTGGCCAGCCGCTTGATGCCCGTGACGAAGCTGGGCCAGGGCCCGCCTTCGAGTTGATCCAACAATGGCGTGTCATGCCGGTTTTTCGCCATGAATGGTGCACTCCTCTTGTCATGAGTCGGCCTGCGCCGCAAGCGCTGCGCGGGCAGAATATTCGGGGGGCACTTGATAGCGAATAGGGCGCGGGTCGTGACTTGATGCAGGTCAAATCTATCCTATCGGGGATAGATGCACGCGCTTCACGCACTACATTTGTCAACGGCGATGGAGAGACCGTCTGGGGTTGCGATAGCGTCGACAGGTCGTCCGGGGCTATGCGCCTGCCAGGTAACGGGTCGTCTCCAACAGCAACCGCACGGTTCCGCTGACCGCGAGCGCCACGCTCACCGACAAGGCAACGGAAGCCAGCGCCTGTTTGCGACCGATGGTGCCGAGCATGACCGCGAAGGTCGATACGCAAGGGATGTAGAAGGTCAGGAACAACAGAAAGGTGCTCAACTGCACCCAATCCAGCACTGCACCGATCTCGAAGGTGCCGAGCGCCTGATAGATCATCAATAAGGACAATTCCTTGCGCAGTACACCGAACAGGATCGGTACGCCGAGCACTGCCGGAAGGCCGAGCCACCACGCCGTGACGGGCGTGAACAGGGCGTCGATGTAGCCAGCCGCGCCGAGATGAGTCAGCAGCGCCAGCACTACGCTGCCGCCGATCAGCAACGGGGTTACGATGGTCAGTACGTCGCGGGTGCGGACCCAGGTCTCGCGCAACAGATCCGAAAGCCGGGGCAGGGCATAGGGAGGAATTTCCTGGAGCTGCCCGGGACCGACGTCGTGCCGGCGCCGCGCCAGCAGTCGCCCCATGACCGCGATGACCAGAATTGTCGACGCGAATATGGCGAACACGCCGATGCCGCCGAGGTACTTACCGGCCAGCGCGAGGATGATTGCGGAGCGGGCGGAACAGGGCACGAAGGTGATCAGCAACGACGCGATCACCCGTTCGCGCCCGCCAGTGGCGCGTGCGACGCCGGCCAGCGCAGGGACATTGCAACCTAGCCCGAGCAGAAAAGGCACTGCAACCCCGCCATGCAGACCGATTTTGTGAAAGCCGCGATCCACCACGAAGGCGATGCGCTGCATGATGCCGGCCTCTTCCAGCGTCACCAGCAACAACACCAAGGGGATCATGTACGGCACCAGGATGCCGACCAGCCCGATCATGGCGTCGACCACCGCGCGCGCCAGAACGCCACCGGTCGCCTCGGGCTGCCAGGCGGCGACGGCGTCGATCAGACGCGCGGCGGTCATCGCATCCAACCAGGCGCTGACTTCAAAGACGACGAACAACACCGTGGCGAACACTGTCAGGCTGCCGAGCAGCCCCCAGTGCGGATGCAGGAACAGCTCGTCCAGCCAATAACGCCAGCCCCGGCCCGCATGCGCCGGGCCCACCCGCGTCACTGCTTCGAACAGGGAGGCGGCGCGATGATGGCGGTCGGCATGCAGCTCCTCGGACAATGGACGCGGTAGCTGCTGCTCGGCCGCGTGCCGGAGTTCGACCAGCCGCGGTAACAAGTCCGGGAAATGTTGCCGCAGCTCGTCGAACACATAGCCGTCGCCGGCTGCGAACTGCATCAGCAGAAAGGGGTGCGGCATTCGGAAGGCGGTATGGATCTCCGGCAGGTCGAGTGCGCGACTGAGCGGCTGCAGATTCACACAGATGTGCGCACTGGCCGGGTGCGGCAAAGGGCAGGCCGCGGCGCGCACCGCATCGACGGCAGTCATAAAAAGCTCGGCGATACCCCGGCCCATCAGGGCGACGGTCGGTACCACCGGAACGCCCAGCAATCGGCTGAGCGCCTTGATGTTGATGTGCAACCCCTTGTCCCGGGCCTCGTCCATCATATTGAGCGCGATGACCATCGGCCGGCCCAACTGGGTCAGTTCCAGGCTCAGCTCGAGATGCCGTTCGAGCGCCGTGGCATCGATCACTTGAATGAGCACGTCGGGCGGCGCGAAGGGCG
>JBAYTM010000186.1:0-5352 GCA_041675685.1 Thiohalobacteraceae bacterium | reverse complement strand
ATGGCGACCGTCAAGGGCGACGTGCACGACATCGGCAAGAACATCGTCGGCGTGGTGCTGCAGTGTAATAACTTCGAGGTGGTCGACCTGGGCGTCATGGTGCCGACCCAGAAGATTCTCGACACCGCCAAGGCGGAGAACGTCGACATCATCGGGCTGTCCGGCCTGATCACGCCCTCACTCGACGAGATGGCGCATGTCGCCAAGGAAATGCAGCGCCTCGGCTTCACCGTGCCGCTGTTGATCGGCGGCGCGACCACTTCGCGCGTACATACCGCCGTCAAGATTGAACCGCATTACGAGGGCACGACGGTTTACGTCAAGGACGCATCACGTGCGGTCGGCGTGGCCCAGAATCTGGTCAGCGAAGGCATGGCCACGGACTACATTGCCAAGATCAAGGCCGAGTACGACGACGTTCGCGCCATGCACAAAGGCAAGACCCGCAAGACCGCCTGGCTGTCATTGGCCGCGGCGCGCGCCAATAAGACCGCCATCGACTGGAGTGCCTATGAGCCGCCGACACCGAAGATGCTCGGGCTCAAGAAGTTCGACGACTACTCGCTGAACGACATCGCCAAGTACATCGACTGGACGCCGTTCTTCAAGACCTGGGAGCTGGCCGGCAGTTATCCGAAGATCTTCAAGGATCCGCTGGTCGGCGAACATGCGCGGCAGCTGTTCGACGATGCCCAGACCATGCTCAAGCAGATCATCGATGGCGACTGGCTACAGGCGCGCGCGGTATTCGGCGTGTTCGCCGCCAATCAGGTCGATGACGACGATATCGAGCTCTATACCGATGCCTCGCGCAGCACCGTGCTGACGACTTTGCATCATCTTCGCCAGCAGAACCAGAAGCCGCCGGGGCGCCCCAACCAGTGCCTGGCGGATTTTATCGCGCCGAAGTCGACCGGCCTGAACGACTATCTCGGCGCCTTTGCCGTCACCGCCGGCATCGGCATCGATGCGCATGTCGCGCGCTTCGAGGCGGACAACGACGACTATCGCGCCATCATGCTCAAGTCGCTTGCCGACCGCCTCGCCGAGGCCTTCGCCGAGTTGCTGCACGAACGTGTGCGCAAGGAGTTCTGGGGTTACGCCGAAAGCGAAAAGCTCGGCAATGACGACCTCATAGACGAGAAGTACCGCGGCATCCGCCCGGCGCCCGGTTATCCGGCCTGCCCCGATCACACCGAAAAGGCCTTGCTCTGGCAACTGATCGACCCGCTCGCCAATGCCGGCATTGAGATCACGGAATCCTTCGCGATGTGGCCGGCAGCCGCCGTCAGCGGCTGGTACATCAGTCATCCGGAGGCGCGCTATTTCGGTGTCGGCAAGATCAATCGCGATCAGGTCGAGGACTATGCGCGACGCAAGGGCATGAGCCTCGGGGACGCGGAGCGCTGGCTTGCGCCCGCACTGGGCTACGATCCCGACGAGCGGGCGGATGCCATAGCGGCTGCCGGCTGAGTTCAGTACGCGGGCTACACTTCACATAGATTCAAGTATCCGAGGATTGTCGACCATGAAAACCGCGCGCGTCCTGCTCAGCTGCGGCTGTGCGACCTTGGCACTGAGCGCCCAGGCGAGCAACCCCATCAACGACACACTGGCATGGAGCGGCGATCTGCGCGGCGGTTACTACAGCCTGCACCGCGACGACCGCAACGGCACGAACGACATCACGGACGAGTTCCGCGCGCGCATCCGTCTCGGCCTGGAGGCCCAACTGGGCGATAAACTGCGTGCCAAAGCGCGCTTTGCAGGGCGTTATTCGACCTACCAGAACGACAATCATTTTCAGATCTTCAGCCATGCGCCGTCCGAAGACGGTCTACGCCGTGGCGACTCCACCCTGGACGAGTTCTATCTCGCGTACAGCCCGGCGCCCGACTGGTCGATCAAACTCGGTCGCATGCAGACGAAATTCGAGCTTGCCGGCGTGGCCAAGAAATCTCTGGACCGGAATGACAGCCCGAATGTGGACATCACCTGGACCGATGGCGCGCATATCACGCACAAGGGTGCGGGCGGCTGGAACACGCACCTGATTCTGCAGCGCAACCTCTCCGCCGGTCCGACCAATGTGCTGCGTTCGCCGCTGGCCTTCAGCGAAGACGACAGCCGGGTGATGCTGTTCATGAGCCTGGAGAACACCGAAGCCGCCGGACCTATCGTGCAGCGCGCTGTGGACCTGACTTACATGCCGGATGCGCTGCGCCGTGACGGCGCGGCCACCGGCCGCATCGACGACTATTGGGGTCTGGTCGGTCGACTGGCGGCGCAGTGGCCGCTGGGTGGTGGCGGGACCAAGTTCATGCTCGCGGGTGAAGGCGGCTATGCGCCGAACACCCCGACCGAGACGGCCATGCGCACCGGCACCGGCGGCGATACCGGTGGCCTGGCGACGCAGGTCAGCTTCAACTTCATCGACATCGTCCCACGCCATAGCTTCGGATTGGTCTACGGCTATGTCGAAGCCGGCTGGCTGTTGTCGCCGGACTTCCGCAACAACAATACGCTGATCGAGGGCCGCTATCAGTGGCGTATCGACGGTAACCGCAGCATCGAGGCCCGCCTGCGCGAACGCGAAGACCTCGACAGCATCACCGGCGCGGCGCGCGACCGTACCGACCGAGATTTATACGTCCGTTACACGCAGAAGTTTTAGCTTGTAACTGCGGCGGAAAGCGACGAGCTGGCGGTTGCCTGCCGCCTCCGAGCTTCGCAAGTCGGCTTCAGGCAACCGCCAGCTCGTCGCCGAAGCAGAGACGGACGGGGGGGGGTTGCAGCGTTGGGCGTTACCCGTTGGCTGTGGCGTCCCACGCCCCGGCGGTGGCATTGAGCGCAGAGCCGACTTGCAAAGCTCGGAGGCGGCGCGGTCAAGGGCACCGCCGGGGTATCCCAAACCGGTAACCCGACGCTTGGCATCAACAGCTGCCATGACACGCCACGCCTCGTCGGTGCCTCGAACGTAGAGCCGGCTTGCGCAGCCGGGCGCGGCGCGGTCAAGGGCACCGACCAAGTAGGGCGAACCTGCTAACCAGCTCGGCGGAACATCACCAGATGGTCGATATCGACGCGGATGCCGATGCGTTCGCCGATGGCGTGATCGTGGTGGCTCGGCACCAGACTGAGGATCTTGGCGCCGCTGGACAGACACAGCGTGTAGAGAAATTCCGCGCCGCGAAACGCCTTGTCACAGACCTGCGTGAGCCATGGGCTCGCGTCGTCGTGAATGATATCGTCCGGACGGATCAGGACGTCGACCGCAGTATCCGGCGGCATATCGGCCGCCACCTTGCCGGTGATGATGCCGAGTTCCGTCTCGACCTGATTCGCATTGAGCACCTTCCCCGGCAACAGGACCCCCTGGCCGATGAAATCCGCGACGAAGCGGCTCACGGGGCGGTGGTAGAGATCGTAGGCCGATCCCCACTGTTCGAGTCGACCGCGGTGCATGACCCCGATCTCGTCGGCCATCGCAAAGGCCTCCATCTGATCGTGCGTCACCAGCACAGCCGTGATCCCTTCGTGACGCAGAATGCCGCGCACTTCGCGGGCAAGCTGCTCGCGCAGTTCGACGTCCATGCTGGAGAAGGGTTCGTCCATCAGCAGCAGATTGGGGCGCGGTGCGATGGCGCGGGCCAGGGCCACGCGCTGCTGCTGTCCGCCGGACAACTGGTGCGGGTAGACCCGCGCATAGGCGCCAAGACCGACCAGGTCGAGCAGTTCGGCGACGCGCGCATCGCGTTGCGCGGGGCCCAGCTTGCGGATGCCGAAGGCGACGTTGTCCGCGATGCTGAGATGCGGAAAGAGCGCAAAATCCTGAAATACCATGCCGACCTGGCGGCGCTCGGGCGCCAGCGCCCAATCCGGACGGCTGACCACCTTTCCGCGCAGCCGGATCTCGCCCGTCGCCACCGGTTCGAAGCCGGCAATGGCGCGCAGCACGGTGGTCTTACCGCAACCGCTTGGCCCCAGCAGGCAGCCGATACGGCCCTGCGCGAGCCCGCAGGACAGCGCCTCTACGACCGCGACGTCACCGTAGCGGACGCTCAGCTGGTCGATCTCGAGCAAGGGCGATGTCAAAGCTGGTTCAGTCATGGCCGGGTCGCGCACGGGTGATGGAACGGCTGAGCAGGATAACCGGAATGATGCCCACCAGCACAATCGCGAGCGCCGCCGTCGCGGATTCGGCGAGACGCTCATCGGAGGCCAGCTCGAAGGCGCGCACCGCCAGCGTGTTGTAGTTGAAGGGGCGCAGGATCAATGTCGCCGGCAGTTCTTTGAGCACGTCAACGAATACCAGCAGCAAGGCCGTCAGCAAGGTGCCGCGCATGATCGGCATATGGATGCGCGTGAGGACTTGGTTCGGCGCCAGACCGAGTGCCCGTGCCGCATCGTCCATGCTGGGGCGGATCTTGCCGAGGCCGGCCTCGACGGTCTGCAGCGAGACCGCCAGGAAGCGCACGGTATACGCGAACAGCAACGCGGCCAGCGTGCCGCTCAGAAGCAGACCGGTCGAAACATCGAAGCTGCTGCGCATCCAGGCGTCGACCTGATTGTCGATCCAGGCGAACGGGATCAAGACCCCGATGGCGATCACGGTGCCGGGCACGGCGTAGCCCATCCCCGCCACCCGCACCGCGGCCGCCACACCGAGCGAACCACGCAGTCGCTTGCCGTAGGCCATGAACAGGCCGAGCGCGAGTGCGAGCAGCGCCGCGGCGCCGGCCAGGGACAGGCTGTGCCAGACCAACCGCAGGAACTCGCTGTCAAGCATCTGCTCGGCCGTCGCCACCGCCCATACCAGAAGCTGCCCGGCCGGCAGCAGGAACCCGAGCAACAGTGGCAACAGACAGAGTGCGAAGGCGGCGAGCGCACGCCCGCCACGCAACTGGTAGCGCGGCAGGCGACGATAGCGGCCGCTGGTGTGGTGATAGCGTGCCTGTCGCCGCGACCAGCGCTCGAGCACGATCAGCAGAAACACGAAGCTCATCATCAGCGCGGCAAGCTGCGCCGCGGCGGCCGCGTCGCCAAGCCCGAACCAGGTGCGGAAGATGCCGGTGGTGAAGGTCGCGACGCCGAAATACTGCACCGTACCGTAATCGGCCAGCGCCTCCATCAACGCCAGCGACAGGCCGGCGATGACGGCGGGACGCGCCAGCGGCAAGGCGATACGGAAGAAGCCCTTCCAGGCGCCGGCGCCAAGGGTGCGACCGACCTCCAGTACACAGATGGACTGCTCCAGAAAGGCCGCGCGCGCGAGCAGGTACACATAGGGATAGAGCACCAGTGACAGCATGACGATGGCGCCACCGAGTGAACGGATCTGGGGAAACCAGT
>JBAYTM010000185.1:0-5387 GCA_041675685.1 Thiohalobacteraceae bacterium | reverse complement strand
CGCTGTGAAAGATTGCTTGGAACCGCCAAGGCGCGAAGAACGCCAAGGATTTTAAACCGCCAAGACGCCCAGAACGCCAAGAGGGAACAAGCTAGAAACCGTTCTGGATTTTTCATCGAGCCTTCTTGGCGTCTTGGCGCCTTGGCGGTTCCAATATTTCTTTCTTGGCGATCTTCGCGCCTTGGCGGTTCATAGAAAACATCGTCAACCGCGCACCGATGCAACGACCTTCTGTGCCGCATCGGTCAGATCCTCGGCCGGGATGATCGAAAGCCCGGAATTCGCCAGCAGCTCGCGGCCGCGATCCACGTTGGTGCCTTCCAGACGGACGACGACGGGGAGCTGCACGTCGACTTCGCGTACCGCCTGGATGATGCCTTCGGCGATGAGGTCGCAACGCACGATACCGCCGAATATGTTGATCAGGATGGCGCGCACGTTCTCATCGGAAAGGATCAACTTGAAGGCCTCGGCCACCTTGTCCGCCGTCGCGCCGCCACCGACGTCGAGAAAGTTTGCCGGTTCTCCGCCGTGCAGTTTGATCAGATCCATGGTCGCCATCGCCAAGCCGGCACCGTTGACCATACAGGCGATGTTGCCGTCGAGCGTGACATAATTGAGGCCATGCTCGTGGGCGGCGCGCTCTTTGATTTCCTCCTGATTCGGATCGCGCCAGTCTGCGAGCAACTTGTGCCGGTAGAGCGCGTTGTCGTCGAGATTGATCTTGCAATCCAACGCCAGCAGGCGGCCGTCGGCGGCGACCACCAGCGGATTGATCTCGATCAGGCTCAGGTCCTTGTCCTCGAACAACCGCGCCAGCTGGAGTGCCAGGCGCGTGAACTGCGAGACCTGATCGCCTTGCAGGCCGATACCGAAGGCGAGTTTACGACCCTGGTAGGGTTGCAGGCCGGCGGCCGGATCGACGTACTCGGTCAGAATGGCGGCGGGATCGCGCGCGGCGACCTCTTCGATGTCCATACCGCCATAGGCCGAGGCCATCAGGACGACACGTCGTTGCACGCGGTCGACCAGTGCGCCCAGATAGAGTTCGAGCGCGACCTCGATCGGTTCCTCGACGAGCAGCGCCTCCACCGGCAGCCCGGTCGCCGCGCTTTGGCCGGTTACGAGGCGCGAGCCCAGCAATCCACCGGCCTGCTGTTCGACTGCCGACAACTCGTCGACCAGTTTGATCCCACCGGCCTTGCCGCGCCCGCCCGCGTGAACCTGCGCCTTCAGCACCCAGACCGCGCCGCCCAGCTCGCGCGCGGCGTCCAGGGCCTCGGCGGCCGTGCGCGCCACGACGCCGCGCGGCACCGGGATGCCGTACTCGGTCAACAGGCGTTTGGCTTGGTATTCGTGCAAATTCATCGTTGAGGCTCCGCTTCAACAGTTTTTGTGCGTTACCCGAAATCGGGCTGCTCCGTCGGGCGCGATCGCGGCAGGGTGCTTAGGTCTTCGGCACCATCCTTCCGACCAGATACGGTCATTGACTATCCGGCGCATTCCGGCACGTGGACTGCTGCGGGCTGGCGGCGCACCGCCGATCCCGTGGAAGCCGGCCCGCATTTTGGAGCAAACGCGCGCGGCTTGCACGTCCTCCCGCGAACCGGGAAACTACGCGGATGGGCATACTGCGACTTTTACTTTTCATCGCGCTGGGCATTCTGATTTATCGCATGTGGCGTAATTGGCGTGCGCGCACCGCCGCGGCCGGCGCCACGTCGTCTCGCAACGAGGGCAAGATGCTCGCCTGCGAGCACTGCGGCCTCTACTTTCCGGAACAGGATGCCGTCCGCGATGGCCCGCATATCTACTGCTCGGACGCGCATCGCCTGGCGCACCGGCAAGGCTGATCCTGCCGCGACATGGCATTCCGCAGCGGCAACGCGCCCAGCCTGGACGCAGATCGTCGGGACTCCCTGACCTGGAAGCCGCTACGCCTTCTGACGCTGTACCGTCTCATCCTGGCCGGCCTGCTGACCGGTCTGTTCTTCGTCCTGCCGCAGAGCCGTTCGCTCGGTGATGACGCCCCTTGGCTATTCGGCCTGACCAGCCTCGGCTATCTCGGCTTCGCCCTGGTCGCCGGCTTCGCCGCGCGCCTGCGCCGGCCCGGTTATGTGCTCCAAGTGGTCGGCCAAATCCTGGTGGACATCGTCGTCATCGTGCTGTTGATGCATGCGGGCGGCGGCCTGGGAAGCGGGCTGGGTATCCTGCTGATCCTGGCCGTCGCGGCCGGCGCCCTGTTGCTGCCGGGCCGCATGGCGTATTTTTTCGCCGCGGTCGGCACCCTGGCATTGCTGATCGAGCTGGGCCTGTCGATCCTGACCGATCCCGGCGCGTCCGGCCTGACCCGGGCCGGCATGCTCGGGGCGGCGTTGTTCACCACCGCGATCATCGCCCACCTGCTGGCTCGGCGCATCCGCGAAACCGAAGAGCTGGCCGAACAGCGCGGCGTCGATTTGGCCAACCTTTCGCGCCTGAATGAACACGTCATCCAGCGGCTGCAATCGGGCATCCTGGTGGTCGACGAGAACAACCATCTGCATCTGATGAACGATACCGCCTGGGTGATGCTCCAGGCGCCGCGCGGGCGCGCGGGAGGCCCGCTGCATGAGCTTTCTCCCGAGCTGGGGATACAGCTGCAGCGCTGGCGCAGCGAGAAGGATTTTGTCCCGGAGATCTTTACCCCCGAGCTGTCGCAGGCCAGCCTGCTGCCCCGCTTCACTGCGCTCGGCGCATCCCGCGACAAGGCCGTGCTGATCTTTCTCGAAGACACGGCCGCACTGGCCCAGCAGGCGCAACAAATGAAACTGGCCGCGCTCGGCCGACTCACCGCCAGCATCGCCCATGAGATCCGCAACCCACTGGGCGCGATCAGCCACGCCGGCCAACTGCTCGCCGAATCGCCGCACCTGGACAGCGGCGAGCAACGACTCACCGAGATCATCCGTACCCACAGTCAGCGCATGAACAGCATCATCGAAGACGTCCTGCAGCTGTCTCGGCGGGGGCAGATTCACCCCAAGGAGCTGGATCTCAAGGTCTGGCTGCAGGAATTCATCGGCGAGCTGACGCGCTGTGAGAGGCTTCGCTCGGAACAAGTCTGTCTGTCGTCGCCGGATGGCGATTTTCCGATCCGCTTCGACCCCGGACACTTGCAGCAGGTGGTCTGGAACCTGTCTCGCAATGCACTCCAGCATGGGGGCGGCGCACTGGAATTACGCCTCGGCACCACCGCCGCGCGTATGCCTTGCCTGGACGTGCTGGATCGCGGATCGGGGATCGACGAGACGGTGGAGCCGCAGATCTTCGAGCCGTTTTTCACGACCTCGACCAGCGGCACCGGCCTGGGGCTGTACCTGTCGCGCGAGCTTTGCGAACTGAACCGTGCGCGGCTCACCTACGAGCCGCGCAGCGGCGGCGGCAGCCGGTTCCGGGTCAGTTTTTCGCTGTAGCCACGCTCTCTGCGAGAAGGCCGCCGGTTACTTGCCGGACGCGCCGCTGCGCGGCTGAGCCCGACCCGCGGGGCTCGCACACACGTCATACAATGCTTTTCGCAGTCGTCTGCTTCGATTGGTCGATCCAGAGCCGAAACGCTCCACCGATGTACCGGCAGGCGGCATCTTGTAATATGGCCGGCATGGCACAACACAAGGCGCTGGTGGTCGACGACGAGCCCGATATCCGTGAACTCCTGGAGATCACGCTCGGACGCATGAACATCGAAACCCACGCCGCGGCCGATCTCGCCTCGGCGCGCCGACAATTGTCGCAGCAGACCTTCGATCTGTGTCTGACCGACATGCGTCTCCCGGACGGCAACGGCATCGAGCTGGTCGAGTACATCCAGGCCCAGCGCCCGGACCTGCCGGTGGCGGTGATCACCGCGCACGGCAGCATGGAGGCGGCCGTACAGGCGCTCAAGGCCGGCGCGTTCGATTTCGTATCCAAGCCAGTCGACCTGCAGATGCTGCGCAACCTGGTCAGCACCGCCCTCAAACTGTCCGATACCAAGGCCTTCCCCGAACGCGACCGCCGCTCCCGCGACGAGCTGATCGGGGATGCGCCGACCATGCAGGCGATTCGCGCCATGATCGCGAAGCTGGCCCGCAGCCAGGCGCCCGTCTATATAGGTGGCGAGTCCGGCACGGGCAAGGAGCTGGTGGCACGGCTGATCCACGAAAAGGGGCCGCGCGCCGAGCGGTCCTTTATTGCCGTGAACTGCGGCGCCATCCCGGCGGAGCTGATGGAGAGCGAGTTCTTCGGTCACAAGAAGGGCAGCTTCACCGGCGCGACCGGCGACAACGACGGCCTGTTCCAGGCGGCCGACGGCGGCACCCTGTTCCTCGACGAGGTCGCCGAACTGCCGCTGCACATGCAGGTGAAACTGCTGCGCGCAATCCAGGAAAAGGCCGTGCGCCCGGTCGGCGCCCAACGCGAGGTCCCGGTCGACGTGCGCGTCCTGTCGGCGACCCACAAGGACCTGGCGCAGCTGGTCCAGAATGGCACCTTCCGCCAGGACCTGTATTACCGTCTCGATGTCATCGAACTCAAAGTTCCGCCGCTGCGTGAACGCGGCGACGATATCGCTCAGCTGGCGCAACACTTCCTCCATGACCTCGCCCGCAGCGCAGGCCGAGCCGTGCACCTGAGCACGGACGCGCTCACCGCGTTGCAGGGCTACGCCTTCCCGGGCAACGTCCGCGAACTGGAGAACATTCTGGAACGGGCCCTGACGCTGTGCGACGGCGAACTGATCCATGCTGCTGATCTGCATCTGCCGGCCACCGCATCCGCCCTGGGGGCCGCCAGCTTCGCGCCTCTGCCCCTGGACGAGATCCCCGAGGCCAACGGCCTGCCGCTGGAGACCTATATGGATCAGGTCGAGCGGGAAGCGATTCTCCGGGCGCTGGAGAAGACCCGGAACAACAAGACCGCCGCCGCGAAGCTGTTGGGGATCACCTTCCGGGCGCTGCGCTACCGGCTGAAGCGATTAGGGTTGGAATAGCCCGAGCGTTCGCCAAAGTGACCTTCCGCGTCACCTGACTGCCCTATTGGATCACCCCTGCGGGTGACGCGCTGCGTCACCCGCCCTTCCGAGCACCTAGGTTACGGCCCTCTCAAAATTCGACGAACTCGTCACATAACGCCAAGCAGCCGATAAAGAAATCAGCCGCTTGAACGCAGACCTCCGTACCCGGTGGGCACGCAAGGCAGGCCAAGGGCGACTTGGCATAGCGCCTGCATTTCCCACCGGCAAGATCGGCTCACCCAATTTCGACGCGCCGGGGGCGGCAATCGAAGTAAGAAATCCAGGGCCAACCAAAGTCCGATCGAACGACTACTTGTCCATCACAGGAGATACTCCATGAAGAAGATCCAGCAGG
>JBAYTM010000184.1:0-5408 GCA_041675685.1 Thiohalobacteraceae bacterium | reverse complement strand
TGTCCAAGGGAAAATTTGAGCGTACGAAGCCGCATGTGAATGTTGGGACGATTGGTCACGTTGACCATGGCAAGACGACATTGACGGCGGCGCTGACGGTAGTGCAGTCGAAGAAGTTTGGTGGGGAGTCGAAGGGCTACGACCAGATTGACGCGGCGCCGGAGGAGAAGGCGCGCGGGATCACGATTTCGACATCACACGTCGAGTACGAATCGGACAACCGTCACTATGCGCACGTGGACTGTCCCGGGCACGCGGACTACGTGAAGAACATGATCACGGGCGCGGCGCAGATGGACGGCGCGATCCTGGTGTGTTCGGCGGCGGACGGTCCGATGCCGCAGACCCGCGAGCACATTCTGCTGGCGCGTCAGGTGGGCGTGCCGTACATCGTCGTGTACCTGAACAAGGCCGACATGGTGGACGACGCCGAGCTCCTGGAGCTGGTGGAGATGGAAGTGCGCGACCTGCTGTCGTCGTACGAATTCCCTGGCGACGACACCCCGATTGTCACGGGTTCTGCGCTGAAGGCGCTGGAAGGCGACACTTCGGAGATCGGTATTCCCTCGATCGAGAAGCTGGTTGCGGCGCTGGATTCCTACATTCCGGAGCCGGAGCGCGCGATCGACGGGGCGTTCCTGATGCCGATCGAAGACGTGTTTTCGATTTCGGGTCGCGGCACGGTGGTGACCGGGCGCATCGAGCGCGGCATCGTCAAGGTGGGCGACACGGTGGAGATCGTCGGCATCCGTGCGACGACCTCGACCACGGTGACGGGCGTGGAGATGTTCCGCAAGCTGCTGGATCAGGGTCAGGCGGGCGACAACGTCGGCGTGCTGCTGCGCGGCACCAAGCGTGACGACGTGGAGCGCGGCCAGGTGCTGTGCAAGCCGGGTTCGATCAAGCCGCACACCAAGTTCGAGGCCGAGGTGTACGTGCTGAGCAAGGAAGAAGGCGGCCGTCACACGCCGTTCTTCAACGGCTACCGTCCGCAGTTTTACTTCCGGACGACGGACGTGACGGGTGCGTGCGACCTGCCGGAAGGGATCGAGATGGTGATGCCGGGCGACAACGTGAAGATGACGGTGTCGCTGATCGCGCCGATCGCGATGGAAGAAGGTCTGCGTTTTGCGATCCGCGAAGGTGGCCGCACCGTCGGCGCCGGCGTGGTCGCGAAGATCATTGAGTAATAGATACAAGATGCAAGAGACAAGAGGCAAGTAAAAGCAAGCGCACCGCCCCGGTGGTGGTGGCTTGGCTCTTGTCTCTTGAAACTTGTATCTGAATTTATTAGGCCAGTAGCTCAATTGGCAGAGCGGCGGTCTCCAAAACCGCAGGTTGGGGGTTCGATTCCCTCCTGGCCTGCCATATTTTTCGGAGATGCAAGAGGCAAGAGACAAGAGGCAAGTAATCCGGTTTTCACTTGTATCTTGTCTCTTGCCTCTTGTATCTGGATTGAAAGATGAATTCGAAGGTCGAGACGGAAGGGTCCGGATTAGATACCGCGAAATTGATCGTGGCGGTCTCGCTGTTGGTCGCCGCGGTGTTCGCGTTCTACTGGTATGCGGACCACTCGCTGCTGTTGCGGGTCCTGGGTCTGTTCGCGGCCGCCGGACTCGCACTCCTCATTGCCTCGCAGACGCTGGTCGGTGGCCGCACGCTGGGGTTTTTCGGTGATGCGCGCACCGAGGTCCGCAAGGTGGTCTGGCCGACCCGCCAGGAAACCTTTCAGACGGCTTTGATTGTATTTGGGGTGGTGATCTTCGTGGGCATAGTGCTCTGGTTGTTGGACATGCTACTGCTCTGGGCGGTCCGCCTGCTGACCGGGCAGGGAGGCTAAGCGCATGACGATGCGGTGGTATGTGGTGCACGCATATTCGGGTTTCGAGAACCAGGTCAAACGGTCGTTGATCGACCGCGTTGCGCGCAGTGGACTGGACGACAAGTTCGGCGAAATCCTGGTGCCCACCGAAGAAGTGGTGGAAATGCGCGAAGGCCAGAAGCGCAAGAGCGAGCGCAAGTTTTTCCCGGGCTACGTCCTGGTGCAGATGGAGATGGGCGACGACACCTGGCATCTCGTCAAGGACGTGCCCAAGGTGATGGGCTTCATCGGCGGGACCAGCGACAAACCGGCGCCGATCAGCGATCGCGAGGCGAACTCCATCCTGCAGCGCATCCAGGAAGGCGTCGAGAAGCCCAAGCCCAAGGTCCTGTTCGAACCGGGCGAAGTGGTGCGCGTCACCGACGGCCCGTTCAACGACTTCAACGGCGTCGTCGAAGAGGTCAACTACGAGAAGAGCCGCCTGCGGGTGGCGGTGTTGATTTTCGGTCGATCGACACCCGTGGAATTGGAATTCGGTCAGGTTGAAAAGGCATAACCCTTTCAGGGTTACGCCAGTGACAAGAGGCAAGGTGCAAGAGACAGGGGCTGGTTGAGTTAGAGATCCGGTTTCCTTGTCTCTTGTATCTGGAAAAAGCATGACCCTTATAGGGCCATGCCAGTGTCAAGATACAAGGTGCTGGCTGAAGTGGCGTTAGGTTCTTACTTGCCTCTTGTATCTTGCACCTTGTCTCTCATGTAAACAGGGGAGCCTGACAACAGGCGCTTGCACCCACAGAAGAGGTCATCATGGCAAAGAAGATTCAAGCCTATATCAAGCTGCAGGTCGCAGCCGGAAAGGCGAACCCAAGTCCGCCGGTCGGTCCGGCGTTGGGTCAGCACGGCGTCAACATCATGGAGTTCTGCAAGGCATTCAACGCGCAGACTCAGAGCGTCGAGCCGGGCTTGCCGCTGCCGGTCGTCATCACCGTGTACAGCGATCGCAGCTTCACCTTCATTACCAAGACCCCGCCGGCGACGATCCTGTTGAAGAAGGCCGTCGGCATCGAGAGCGGTAGTCCGCGCCCGAACAGCCAGAAGGTCGGCAAGGTGACGCGCGCGCAGTTGGAAGAGATCGCCAAGGCGAAGATGCCGGATCTCACCGCTGCCGATATGGATGCCGCCGTGCGCACCATTGGCGGCAGTGCGCGCAGCATGGGCCTGGAAGTGGAGGGTTAAGCCGTGGCCAAACTATCGAAACGTGTCAAGGCGATCAACGAAAAGCTCACCCCGGGCAAGCTGTACGCCGCGGAAGAGGGTTTCGGCCTGCTCAAGCAGTTGGCCACCGCCAAATTCAAAGAGTCGATCGACGTCGCGGTGAACCTCGGCGTCGACCCGCGCAAGTCGGATCAGGTCGTGCGCGGATCCACTGTGCTGCCGAATGGCACCGGCAAGAGCGTGCGGGTCGCGGTGTTTGCGCAGGGCAATAACGCCGATGCCGCCAAGGCCGCCGGCGCCGATATCGTCGGCTTCGAAGACCTCGCCGAGACCATCAAGGGCGGCGTCATGGACTTCGACGTCGTGATCGCCAGCCCTGACGCCATGCGCATCGTCGGTCAGCTCGGTCAGATCCTTGGCCCGCGCGGCCTGATGCCGAACCCCAAGGTGGGCACCGTGACCCCGAACGTCGCCGAGGCGGTCAAGAACGCCAAGGCCGGTCAGGTCCGTTACCGCACCGATAAGGCGGGCATCATCCATTGCACCCTGGGCAAGGCGGATTTCGAGGTCAATGCGCTGAAGGAGAATCTTCAGGCGTTGCTGGCGGATCTGGCCAAGATGAAGCCGTCCACCGCCAAGGGCGTGTACATGAAGAAGGTGACGATTTCGACCACCATGGGCCCGGGCGTAAGCCTCGACCAGGCAACATTGGTTTAAGGGCAGGGACGAGGCGCTAGGTGCTAGGGCCGAGGAAGACCTGTTTCCTTTCCTCGGCCCCAGTACCTGGAAACTCGGCCCTGATGTAATAGAACTTTGTGGCGTTGCCGGTGTTCAACACAGGCAGTCGCCGTCAAAGACCGCAGGTGCTTAGGTTCTCCGCGCAGGGGGACGGATTTTCAAATCTGTCCCCCTGCGGTAGGACCAAGGCTTAATGGCAACGGCCTGCGCAGACGGTGCGTCGCCCAGACAGGATTTTTCTTGTCCGTGGCCACCGTACGTTGGAAGGTTTCATTAGGAAAAGGGGCGGAATGCAATTTCTCCCCCGACCGAACCAAGCCTTTCGTGTAGTGGTCCGGATGTGCGAGGTCTTCCGAGACGGTCGCGCATCCCAGGAGATAAAGAATGGCACTGAGTCTTGAAGCTAAGAAGACTGTCGTCGCCGAGGTGGCGGAGGTGGCTGCAACAGCCTTTTCCGCAGTGGCCGCGGAATATCGCGGTCTGACTGTCGAACAGCTGACCGACCTGCGCAAAAAAGCGCGCGACGGCGGTGTGTACGTTCGCGTGGTCAAAAACACCCTGGCACGCAGGGCCGTGGCAGGTACCGAATTCGAATGCATCTCTCCGGGACTGGTGGGGCCGCTGGTGTTGGCCTTCTCCCAGGACGATCCCGGCGCGGCTGCGCGTTTGATTCGGGACTTCGCCAAGGGTAACGACAAGCTGGTCGTGAAGTTCGTGGCGGTGGGCGGCCAGTTGCTGGGCGCCGGCGACATCGAGCGTCTCGCCAACCTGCCGACCCGCGACCAGGCCCTGGCCATGCTGATGGGCGTGATGAAGGCCCCGATCGAGAAGCTTGCCCGCACGATGAACGAAGTGCCCGGCAAGCTGGTTCGCACGGTGGCTGCAATCCGCGACCAGAAGCAGGCGGCAGCTTGATTTTTCAGTTCTAAACCTTTCATGCCGCGCTCGCCGCGGACAAGAGTTCACAGGAGTAATTGAGTCATGGCCGTTTCCAAAGAAGACATCCTTGAAAGCATTGCGAACATGAGCGTGATGGAGGTTGTCGACCTCATTTCCGCCATGGAAGAGAAGTTTGGTGTCTCCGCCGCCGCCGCTGTCGCTGCCGCGCCGGTGGCCGCTGCCGGCGCTGCCGCCGCGGCGGAAGAGCAGACCGAGTTCAACGTCGTCATGAGCAGCTTCGGCGCGAACAAGGTCAACGTCATCAAGGCGATCCGCGCCATCACCGGTCTGGGTTTGAAAGAAGCCAAAGACATGGTCGAAGGTGTGCCCGCCACCGTCAAGGAAGGCATCGCCAAGGCCGAAGCGGACGACATCAAGAAGCAATTGGAAGACGCCGGCGCGAGCGTCGAGATCAAGTAAGCTCGACTTGCGCATCTTGTACCCGGGCGCGAAAACATCCGCGTCCGAGCTCAGGAAGGAACAGGGCTGGCAGCGTGATTTCGCTGCCGGCCTTTTCCCGTTACTAAGATACTAGGCTCTAGATCCTAGGGTCGAGGGAAAACCTTCTCCCTTCGCCTCGGTCCTAGCACCTAGAACCTGGCACCTGCATTTCAGAGAGGAATACCGATGGGCTACAGCTTCACCGAGAAGAAACGCATTCGCAAGGATTTCGGCAAGCGCCCAAGCATCCTTG
>JBAYTM010000183.1:0-5411 GCA_041675685.1 Thiohalobacteraceae bacterium | reverse complement strand
GTCCACGTCGAGGGCATCAATTTCTTCACCGGCTTCTGCGTCGAGGGCCATACCCACGCCATCCGCCGCCAGGACGCCGCCAAGCCGAAGCGCAACAACGCCTTGTGGGTCGCCGAACAGCTCGGCATCAAGCTGCACATCGTCGACGTCATCGAGGAGTACAAGGACGTCGTGCTGAATCCCAAGCACGGCTACGGCGCCAATCTCAATCCCTGCCTGGACTGCAAGATCTTCATGGTGCACAAGGCGCTGGAGTGGATCGAGGCGCAGGGCTTCGACTTCATCATCACCGGCGAAGTGATCGGACAGCGGCCGATGTCGCAGCGCAAGGACACCATGCCGGTGGTGGCGCGCGAGTCCGGCGCGGAAGACCGTCTGGTGCGGCCGCTGTGCGCGAAGAACCTGCCGGCGACGCTGCCCGAGCGCGAGGGCTGGATCGAGCGCGAACGCCTGTACGGCTTCAATGGCCGCTCGCGCAAACCGCAGATGGCCCTCGCCGCGCGCTATGGCTTCACCGATTACGCGCAGCCGGCAGGCGGCTGCTGTTTTCTCACCGATGCGCAATATTCGGTCAAGCTTGCCGACCTCTGGCAATCACGCGGCGAGCGGCGTTACGAACTCGACGACATCATGCTGCTCAAGGTCGGCCGGCATTTACGGCCGCGTCCGCACTTCAAGATGATTATCGGCCGCGAAGAAGGCGAGAACAATTTTCTCGAAGGCTACCGCAAGCAGTTCGTGCACATGCGCGCGCTGCATCACGAAGGGCCGCTGGCACTGCTCGACGGCGCACCGAACGAGGACGATATCGCGCTGGCGGCCCGTCTGGTGTGCCGCTTCGGCAAGGGCCGCGACGCCGAGACCGTCGATGTCCTGGTTACCGATACGCAGGGCGTCAGCCGTACGCTGAGCGTCGCACCGCTTCCTGCCGAGGCGGTGCCGCAGGCCTGGTATCTATGAGCGAGCACGAACTTGATGCGCGCCGACTGTTATGTCCCCTGCCGGTCATCCGCACCCAGGACGCGGTGGCCGGATTGCAGCCGGGCGATCGCCTGCGCATCTATTGCACCGATCCCGGCGCCATCCACGATATCCCGACCTGGTGCCGTATCCACGGACACGCCGTGTGCGACATCGAGCGGCAGGACCGCGAGATCGTCATCACGGTGCAGGTCGCGGCGCGGGATGCCTGAACGGTGAACGCGACGACTCGACCGGAGCCGCCACCGGCGGCCAACGCCGGCGACCTGCGTTTCGGTGTCATTCGCCGCGTCACGGTCATCGGCGCGGTGGTCAACGCGATCCTCGCGGCGCTCAAGGTCGGCTTTGGCTACCTCGCGCATTCGCAGGCGCTGATCGCCGACGGCCTGCACTCGCTGTCCGATCTGGCCAGCGATTTCCTGCTGCTGTTCGCCGCCCGTCACGCCACGCGCGATGCCGATGAAGATCATCCCTATGGTCACGGTCGCATCGAAACCGTCTTCAGCATCGTGCAGGGATTTGTGCTCGGCGCCTTTGCGCTCGGCATCGGCTACGATGCCGGACAGCGTCTGTTCGAGCCGGAGCGCCTGATGCAGCCGGCACCCATCGCCCTGATCATCGCCGCCATCTCGGTGCTCGCCAAGGAAGCCTTGTATCGTTATACCATCCGCGCCGCGCGTCGCTTGCGCTCGAACATGCTGCGCGGCAATGCCTGGGACCATCGCAGCGATGCCATTTCTTCGGTGATCGTGATCGTCGGCGTGGCCGGCACCCTGGCCGGCCTGCCCTATCTCGATGCGCTGGCCGCGGTCGGCGTCGCCCTGATGATCCTCAAGGTCAGCCTGGACCTGATCTGGCAAAGCGTGCGCGAGCTGATCGATACGGCGCTGGATGCGGGCGAGGTGGCGCGGATCCGCGGCAAGATTCTTCAGGTTGGCGGCGTGCGCCGCATGCATATGCTGCGTACCCGCAAGAGCGGCGGCGATGCGCTGGTCGACGTGCATATTCAGGTCGATCCGACCTTGAGCGTCTCCGAGGGGCACCAGATCGGCGAGAAGGTGCGCGGCGACCTGATGGCCGACGTCGAAGGAGTCGCCGACGTGACCGTGCATGTAGATCCCGAGGACGACGAGACCAGTTCGCCCTGCGATCATCTGCCGTTGCGCGACGAACTGCTCCCCGCCTTGCGGCAGCAGTGGCGCGATCTGCCTGCGGCAGCCGAGATCGAGGACGTCACCTTGCACTATCTGGATGGCGCGATTCAGGTGGAAGTGACGCTGCCCCTGGAATGGGCGCCGGACCGGGCCGCGGCGCGGGCACTCGCCACCGAGTTCAAGCGGCGCGCGGACACCCTGGAAGGCGTCGGCGCGCTGCGCCTGGTGTTCCATTGATTGCCCCAATTTGGTGCGCGAGCAGGGCAGTGCCGCACCCCGGCGGTGCGCGAGGCAAGTTGTGGGCCGGGGAAATCGCTATATGTCTTTGATGTTAAACGTTAATATTCCGTGGCATGCTTCCTGCTCCAAAGTGGACAGGATTTAACCCCGCTGCCCCGATGACCCGCCGGCAACGACCGTCGGTGCAGCCTTTTGCAACTTACCTTGTGGAGAGAGACCCATGACAGCAGCCAAGGTCCAGAAGATGATCAAGGACAGCGCCGCGAAGTTCGTAGACATGCGCTTTACCGATACCAAAGGCAAAGAGCAGCACGTCACTATGCCGTCCAGTACCGTCGACGCCGGCTTCTTCAAAGAAGGGAAGATGTTCGACGGCTCCAGCATCTCGGGCTGGAAGGGCATCAACGAGTCCGACATGGTGCTCATGCCGGACACGACCACCGCGGTCATGGACCCGTTCTCGGACGAATCCACCCTGATCATCCGCTGCGACATCCTCGAACCCAACACCATGAAGGGGTATGAGCGCGATCCGCGTTCCCTGGCGAAGCGCGCCGAGGCTTATCTGAAATCGACCGGCGTCGCCGACGCCGCCTACTTCGGTCCGGAAAACGAGTTCTTCGTGTTCGACGACGTGCGCTGGGGCTCGAGCATCAGCGGTTCGTTCTGCAAGGTGGATTCCGACGAGGCCTCCTGGAACACCGAACGCGTGTACCCGGACGGCAACATGGGCCACCGGCCGACCGTCAAGGGCGGCTATTTCCCAGTGCCGCCGGTCGACGCGCTGCACGACCTGCGCGGGGCCATGTGCCTGGCCCTGGAGGAAATGGGCCTGAGCGTCGAGGTGCACCACCACGAAGTCGCCACCGCGGGCCAGTGCGAAATAGGCGTGGGTTTCGGCACCCTGGTGCGTAAGGCCGATGAGGTGCAGATCCTCAAATACGTGATCCAGAACGTCGCCCATGCCTACGGCAAGACCGCGACCTTCATGCCCAAGCCGATCGTCGGCGACAACGGCAGCGGCATGCACGTTCACATGTCGCTCGGCAAGGGTGGTAAGAATCTGTTCGCGGGCAACAAGTACGGCGGGCTTTCCGATATCGCGCTGTACTACATCGGCGGCATCATCAAGCATGCGCGCGCGCTGAACGCCTTTGCCAACGCGTCGACCAACTCGTACAAGCGCCTGGTGCCCGGTTTCGAAGCGCCGGTCATGCTCGCGTATTCCGCGCGCAACCGCTCGGCGTCGATCCGTATCCCGCACGTGCCGAACCCCAAGGGCCGCCGCATCGAGATCCGCTTCCCGGACTCCACGGCCAATCCCTATCTGGCGTTCTCCGCCATGATGATGGCCGGCCTGGACGGCATTCAGAACAAGATCCACCCCGGCGACGCCATGGACAAGGATCTGTACGATCTGCCGCCTGAAGAAGAGAAAAAGATCCCGCAGGTCTGTCATGCCCTGGATCAGGCGCTCGAGGCGCTCGACGACGATCGCAAGTTCCTCAAGGCCGGCGGCGTGTTCACCGACGACGTCATCGACGGCTACATCAAGCTCAAGATGAACGAGGTCACACGCATCCGCATGACCACCCACCCGATCGAGTTCGACATGTATTACAGTCTCTAATAGGGACGAGGCGCTAGGGGCGAGGGCCGAGGGGTTTCTCCTCGGCCCTTGTCTTTCTGCCGGAGCGATCACGGCTTTGGGGGTCGGGCGCCGCGCAATGGTTGACCGCTTTGTATGCAGGACTTATGTTGGCGGCATGCGCATCCGACTTTTGGTCGTTCTTCTTTGTACGCTGCCCCTGTCCGCTCAGGCCCAGGTCTACAAATGGGTGAGCCCGGACGGCACGGTGCACTTCAGTGATACCCCGCGGGAAGGCGCTGAAGAAGTGCACATCCCGCCGCCGCAGACCTACACGCCCCAGCGACTGCCGGCCATCACGCCACGCCCCGAGCCGCCAGCCGAGCCTGCGCACTACAGCCGTTTCGAGCTGACGTCGCCGAGTGCCGATCAGACCCTGCGCGACAATACCGGAACCTTCACCGTCAACTTCGCGTCGGACCCGCCGCTGTCGGTCGAACGCGGTCACCGCCTCGTCGTACTGCTCGACGGCAAGCCCCAGCCTCCCGCCGAAGGACTCAGCCTGACCCTGCAAAACGTTGATCGCGGCACCCATCAGCTGCAGGGCCAGATCGTGGATGGCCGCGGTCAGGTGCTGATGCGCAGCGATACCATCCAGGTCCACCTCCACCGTCAGTCCGTCCTGCTGCCCAACCGCGCAAAGCCCGCACCACCCTGAGTTTTATGCACTATAATGGTGCGGCCACCGGCTCATGATGGCGCGTTGCGGCGCAGGGCGCCCGGACAGAACCCTGTAGAGGGCGCGCAATCCTCTGATAGACAAAGTATTTCTCCGTAGCGGTCCGCGTCTCGCCGGTCGCGCCCCCGGCGTCCACAGTGGTTTGCTTCTTGCTATGAACCATCCATGGATGCACCGCAGATGAAGCATGGACCTCGCGAGAGCCGCATTCTCGACGGCCTGAACACGGCCGTCCTGGTATTCGATCGCGCGTTGCGCCTGCGCTATCTGAACCTCGCCGGCGAAACGCTGTTCGGCGTCAGCGCACGCCACGCCGCGGGTCAGACCCTGGCCGCCCTGATCCTCGTCGACGGCGATCTCGGCGATCTCGGTCAGGCCATCACCCGCATCCTCCCCCGCGCCGCGCTGCGGGCCGTGCCGCCGGTCGATGAGCCGGACGCGGAGCTCGCGCACTTCCTCGGCGAGGATGAGGCGCAGCGGGCGGCGCACGAGGCGGCGCCCCACGGAAGGCGCGCCGCGGTGGCCGCGCTCCGCTACGCCCAGGAGACGCGGCCCGGGGCGAAGCTCGAGATCGATGCGCTGGTTCGCTACGACCCGGGCGAGCACCTCGTCCTCGACGAGGTCGCGGTGCGCAACCTCGAGCTGATCCGGACGCTGAGCGGCGAGCGCAAGGGCTCGCTCCTCGCGCTCCTCGACGGTACGCGCACGT
>JBAYTM010000182.1:0-5427 GCA_041675685.1 Thiohalobacteraceae bacterium | reverse complement strand
GGTTTCCTGGTGGACGTTACCTGGACGGTTCGTTCCCTTCACGTCACGCCTACCCAAGCCCGAGCGCGCGCGCATGGAATTGCAGGTGGTCGCCGATGAAGCTGGCGATGAAGTGGTAGCTGTGGTCGTAGTCTTCTTGCATGCGCAGGTTCAGCGGTATGCCTTTCGCCGAACAGGCCGCCTGCAGGTTCTGCGGAAAGAGTTGCTCGGCCAGAAATTCGTCGGCCGTGCCCTGGTCGATCAGGTGCGGCGGCAACGTCGCGTCCGCCTGGATGAGTCGCGTCGTATCGTAGTCGGCCCAGTCGTCGCGATCATCGCCGAGATAGGTGGAAAAGGCGTCCTGTCCCCAGGGCGATACGCTCGGATTGCAGATCGGCGCGAAGGCCGACACGGATTGGTAGGCGTCCGGTTCTCTCAGCGCACAGACGAGCGCGCCGTGTCCGCCCATGGAGTGGCCGCTGATCGCGCGCCGTCCCGCCAGCAGGGGCAGGTTCGTCTCGACCAGGGCCGGCAACTCGCGCGTGACATAGTCGTACATCCGATAGTGTTGCGTCCAAGGGGTTTGGGTCGCGTTCACGTAGAATCCGGCACCCTGCCCGAGGTCGTAACGCTCCGGCACATCGGGCACGTCCGCGCCGCGCGGGCTGGTGTCGGGAATCACCAGCGCCAGGCCGAAGTCTGCCGCGTAGCGTTGCGCGCCGGCCTTGACGCGAAAGTTGTCATCGGTGCAGGTGAGACCGGACAACCAGTACACCGCCGGCACCTTCCGCTGCGCGGCCTGCGGCGGCAGGTACACCGAAAACGTCATCGGGCAGCGACAGGTTTCCGATGCGTGTTGGTAACGCGACAGCCAGCCGCCGAACTCCTTGACCGTTTCGATCTTTTCCATGGACGTCTCTCAGAAAATGATGACCGAGCGGATGCTCTTGCCCTGATGCATCAGGTCGAACGCCGTATTGATCTCTTCCAGCGGCATGCTGTGCGTCACCAGGCTGTCGAGTTCGATCTGACCGTGCAGGTAGCGATCCACGTAGCCCGGCAGTTCGCTGCGACCCTTGACGCCGCCGAAGGCCGAGCCTTTCCAAGTACGGCCGGTGACCAGTTGAAACGGGCGCGTGCGGATCTCCTTGCCGGCGCCCGCGACGCCGATGATGGTCGAGACGCCCCAGCCCATGTGACAGCACTCCAGCGCCTCGCGCATCACGTCGACGTTGCCGATGCATTCGAATGAATAGTCCACGCCGCCGCCGGTCAGTTCGACCACGGCCTCCGTGACGGAACCGGTCAGGTCGCGTGGGTTGATGAAGTCCGTCGCACCCAGCGCCTTCGCCATGGCGAACTTGTCCGGGTTGACGTCTATCGCGACGATGCGCTTTGCCTTCGCCATGACGGCACCCTGGATCACGGAAAGCCCGATGCCGCCCAGGCCGAACACCGCGACGCTGGAGCCGGGCTCGACCTTGGCGGTATTGAGTACCGCGCCGATACCGGTAGTGACGCCGCAACCCAGCAGGCAGACCTTGTCGAGCGGCGCGGCCTTGTCGATCTTCGCCAAGGCGATCTCCGGCACGACGGTGTATTCGGAGAAGGTCGAACAGCCCATGTAATGAAAGATCGGCTTGCCGTCTTTGGAAAAGCGCCGCGTGCCGTCCGGCATGTAACCCGTCCAGACGGTGCTGGCGATGGACTGGCAGAGGTTGGTCTTGGTGGAGCGGCAGTACACGCACTCGCCGCACTCGGGGATGTACAGCGGGATCACATGATCGCCGGGCTTGAGATCCTTCACCCCGGGGCCGCATTCGAGCACTTCGCAACCGCCTTCGTGACCGAGCACACAGGGGAAGGCGCCCTCGGGGTCCTCTCCCGACAGCGTGAAGGCGTCGGTATGGCACACCCCGGAGGCGACGACCTTCAGGAGAACCTCGCCCTGCTTCGGGCCTTCGACGTCGATCTCTTCGATCGACAAGGGTTGTTTCGGTGCCCAGGCCACCGCTGCGCGTGCTTTCATCTGGCATCTCCGTGAAGCTTTTGAACCATACTTTTCTAAGGCGCCTTGGATCGATTCATTTTTCGTCATTCCGGCGTAGGCCGGAATCCAGGGAAGTCAGCAACCTGGATGCCGGCCTGCGCCGGCATGACGATTAAAGCAGAGGTTTGCTAAGTTAAACCCGCATGGCGCGCTGCGTTCGCTACGACGTTTGGGTTGACGCGACGCCTGCGATCTCTTTGCGGAGAATAGCAGAATGCGAGCGCGCCATTTGCCGTCGGCGGAATCGCAAGAAAACACGTTGCGCGTATCATGCCGCGACGCAGAAGTTTATCGTTCGGTCTGCATGCGGCGCACCTTCAACCAGCCGGTCAGGCTCATGCGCATTCGGGTTGCCGGCAGCACCTCGTGGTAGAAGCGGTCGCTCAGGAACAGCACCAGCGTGCCGCCCTGCGGCAGAATGTCGACATACTCGCCGCCAGGGCCTGCATCGAGATGGATGCGCAGCTGACCGCCCTGTTCCGCCTGCCAATCCTCGTTCAAATACAGGATCGTCGAAACCTTGCGATAGGCGACGCCCTGGAACTGATCGAGGTGCCTGCGATAGAAACTGCCGGGCGGGTAGATCGTCATATGGCCTTCGAAGGCGAACAGGCCGAGGTACAGCTGCCGGTTGATCGCCAGCCGGAGTTTTTCCAGTTCCGCGAAGTAGGGGGCCTCGGCGGGCGTCTGTGCCGTTTCGCTCAACCAGTGCACGAAGTCGTTACGGATCTCGGGCCGCAGCCGCAGGTTTTCGCCGGCGCCGACGCCGGCGGCACGAAAGACGCCCTCGCGCCATCGGCTTTGCAGTTCGTCGGCAAGCGCGGCGATGGTCGCGGCAGGCAGAAAATCGCTGCACAGCGCCCAACCGGCATCCGCCAATTGCGTGGCGACCTTTTCGTGGCTATCGGGGGAGTACGGAGGCTGCATCGTCGGTCCGGGGCCGTACATAGAGCTGCAGAGCCTGACATGGTGCGGCGGGACGGGCCAGCCGCGCGCCCGATCTGCGGGCCAGGGCGCGATGGGTATCACTAGCGCGCCTATGGGTTGGATTGCCAGGTGGTGAACGCGCTCAGCCAGAAATCGATGTCGGGATGATGGGAGGCGCGGGCCTTGAGGTGTTCGGCGAGTTCGATCAGCAGTGCGCGGAACTCGCGGATATCGGCCTCCCATTGCGCCGGGCGGACGCCTGGGTTGTCGGCCAGTGCCTCGTTGGCGATCGACCCGGCGCCGCCCCACATGCGCTTACTGTTCAGCGCCGAATAAAGCGCCGTATCGTCGCCACCCCGCTGCGCCTGGACCTCGCGTACCCAGGCCGCGCTGTCGCCTGCGTGGCTGTCGAGGATCTCCGCCAGCCGACTCAGCAGGTAATCGAAATCCGGCCCGCTCAATTCGGATAGGGGAGGGTCATGGCGCCGCCTTCTCGACCACGCAATCGTAGACGTCGAACATCTGTTGACCATTGACGATTTCGCTGACCGGCACCACGGTATCGCCGCCGAGGTTCGGCGCCTCGTTGCGCGCCAACGTCGCCAACTCCTCACTCAGCGTGCGGTAGCTGCGCGGCACCCCGACCACCCGATCCAGCACCGAGACCGTGCTTTGTCCGACCTTGCGGCAGTGCCCGGCCTCGGACGGCTCCGCGACCTTGACCGCCAGGCCGCGATCGCTGGGCTTCACCCAGGCGCAGGCGCCGACGGCGAGCGACAGGTACAGCAGAGCGGAGAGTCTGAAGAAGTTCATAGATACCTCGTCTTGAAGGTTCGCGCAGGCGCAGATGATAGCACCGATACCGCGCTCAAGCGGATAGAGGGGGTGTCAGGCGACCTGTATAGTGGCCGCCATGAACGAACCGACGCCCGTCTATGCCGCGCTCGATCCCGATACCATCCTGAATGCCGTCGAGTCGCAAGGCTACGCGACCAGCGGTCACCTGCTGGCGTTGAACAGCTACGAGAATCGCGTCTATCAGATCGGCCTCGACGCGGGCGGCTTCCTGGTCGCCAAATTTTATCGCCCCGCGCGCTGGACAGATGCCGGCATTCTCGAAGAGCATGGCTTCGCGCTGGAACTGGCCGAGTCCGAGATACCCCTGGTCGCGCCCTTGCAGAACGCCGCCGGAGAGACGCTGTTCAGACATCAGGGGTTCCGCTTCGCGCTTTATCCGCGCCGCGGCGGCCGCTGGCCGGACCTCGACGATCCGGACAACCTCGAGTGGATCGGCCGCTTTCTGGGTCGCATCCATGCGGTCGGCGCGGTTCGGGATTTCGTGCATCGGCCGACGCTGAGCGTCGCGGGGCTCGGCATCGAGTCCTACCAATACCTGCTCGAGCGCGGCTTCATTCCCGACTATATCGAACCGGCGTATCGCAGCCTGGCGGAAGATCTGTTGCGGCAGGTCGAGCTGGCCTTCGAACGCGCCGGTCGCGTGCAATATTTGCGGCTGCATGGCGATTGCCATCCCGGCAACATCCTCTGGACCGACGCCGGCCCGCACTTCGTCGATCTCGACGATTGCCGCATGGGACCGGCGGTGCAGGATCTGTGGATGCTGTTGTCGGGCGATCGTCAGGAGATGGCGGCGCAGCTGTCCGAGATCGTCGCAGGCTACGAGCTCTTCGCAGACTTCGACCGCCGCGAATTGTTGCTGATCGAGGCGCTGCGCACCCTGCGCATGCTGCACTATGCCGCCTGGCTTGCACGCCGTTGGGATGACCCCGCCTTTCCGTTGGCTTTCCCCTGGTTCAACACGCCGCGCTATTGGGAAGAACACATACTGCAATTGCGCGAACAGGCCGCCGCTTTGGACGAGGCGCCGCTGGCGATCTGACGCGGCCGCACCCCGTTGGCCCAGGCGGTCCGGCGAGGTCGCGCATGAGATGGCGCACATCGACTGGATCTCAGCGACCGCGTCCCGCATCCGCAAGCCGGCTCAACTGCCGATCATGCAGGCGCCCGAAAACGCCCAACGCGATCACCGCACCCGCCAGCGCCCAGGCCATGTCGGATTGGGTATCCCAGACATAGCCTTGGAGCCCCAAAAAGCTTTCCGCGGCCTGTGCCGACAAGAGCGCGACCCACCACTCGATCAATTCGTAGAGCGCGCTGAACGCCAGGCAGAAGCACAGGACGAAGAAATTCCGCCACGCCGGCGTGCGGACGACCGCGTTGCGGATCAGTATCTCGCGCGCGACCATGGCCGGCACGAAGCCCTGTGCAAAATGTCCGAGCTTGTCGTAGTTGTTGCGCGTCTGATCGAAGCTCTCGCGTATCCAGTCGAACAGCGGGACTTCGGCGTAGGTGTAATGCGCGCCAACCATCAGAATGATGGCGTGGGCCAGGATGAGTACATAGACGAGCGGTGTGAGCGGGAAGCGGCCGCGCGTAAACGCCAGGATCGG
>JBAYTM010000181.1:0-5469 GCA_041675685.1 Thiohalobacteraceae bacterium | reverse complement strand
GTGCCAAGGGCCAGGCCGACGCCCGCCCGCGAGACGGCCGTGAAGGGATAGAAGGAGACCGGATGGCCGCCGATGGACTCGGTGTTGGCGAAGTCGCTGTCGGCGACGACCGGCCGGTCCTCGCGCCAGTGGCGGTGCAGGCGCTTGTTGAGGATCTCGGCGCTCTCCAGGTCGTAACCGAAGGGTTTTTCGATCACCACCCGGCGCCAGCCCTCGTCGTCGCGGTTCAAGCCCTCTTCGGCGAGCTGATTGCTGACGACCCCGAAATCGGCCGGCGCAACCGCCATGTAGAAGGCGATATTGGGGGGACAATCGTCGCCGGCAAGGGTTTCGCGCAGTCGCGTGTAGGTCGTCAGGTCGTCGAGGTCGCCTCTGAAAAAGCGCAATCGGGCGCTGAAGCGCGCGAACACCGCGGGGTCCAGCCCGTCCCGCGCGCGCGGCGCCAGCCATTCCTCGACCACCTTGCACCAGGCGTGGTCGTCCCAGTCACGCCGCCCGACACCGAGCACCCGCATCTCGGCCGGCAAGCGCCCCGCCTGCTCCAAGTGATACAGTGCCGGCATGAGCTTCTTCTGCGACAGATTGCCGGTCGCACCGAAAATGACAAAAGTGCAGGGGTCGAGCATCGGTTATTTTTTCCTTGGTTCGAGACAGCCCGAAAAAAATTTTTACCGCAAAGGACGCGAAGGCGCGCTAAGAACAACGTACCCACCATAAAAGGCCAAACTTCGGCGCTGACACACACTTGCCGCTTGTCGGTTCGCCGCTTTCATTCGGTTTCCTTTGCGCACCTTCGCGTCCTTCGCGGTTAAAGTCTCACGCCGCTCACTTCTTTGCCACGGTGTGCCCGCCGAAGGCGTTGCGCATCATTGCGAGCAATTTGTTGCCATAGCCCTCCTGGTCCTGACTGGCGAAGCGCATGGCCAGCGCCAGGCTGATCACCGGCAGCGCGACACCCTGGTCGATGGCCTCGATCGCGGTCCAGCGGCCTTCGCCGGAATCGGCCACCACCGGTTTGATGCCCTTCAGCTCCTGATCCTCGGCGAGCGCTTCCGCGGTCAGGTCGAGCAGCCAACTGCGCACCACCGACCCGTGCCGCCAAAGCTCGGCGATCTGCGCCATGTCGAGTTCGAACTCGGTCTTGCCGCGCAGCAGCGCAAAACCCTCGGCGAGCGCCTGCATCATGCCGTATTCGACGCCGTTGTGAACCATCTTGGTGAAGTGACCGGCGCCGACCGGCCCGACGTGCGCCCAACCGAAATCCTGTCCTGGTGCGAGCACCTTGAGGGCAGGCTCGAGGTGTGCGATGGCGGCTTTGCTGCCGCCGACCATCAGACAATAGCCGTTATCCAGGCCCCAGACGCCGCCGGAGGTTCCGGCGTCGACGAACTCGATGCCATGCTCTGCGAACCAGGCGCCCCGACGCTGGCTGTCGTGGTAATTCGCGTTGCCCCCGTCGATCACCACGTCGCCCTTGTCGAGCAATCCGCGCAGCTCCGTCAAATGGTCTTCGGTGATCTGGCCCGACGGCAGCATCACCCAGACCAGGCGCGGCGCTTGCAGTTTGGCGACCGCGTCGGCCAACGACTCGGCCGCGATCATGCCCTCTTCCCTGGCCAGCGCATCGACGATATCGCGGCTGCGATTGAATCCCACCACTTCGATGTTGCCGCGACACAAGCGCCGCGCCATGTTGGCGCCCATGCGTCCCAAACCGATCATCGCCATGCGCATCATTCGTCTCCTCGCTACCGACACCGAAAATCGGAGCCCAAGTATAGACGCCTCGGCCGCAGCGGACGCCGATACCTGTACTTGACGCCGTTGCCGGGCTCACGCACCCTTGCGCGTTCCCGCAACAGACACAATCGTCGGCGAGCAGCCACAGGGTCCATGAAGATTCTATTCGCGAGCAGCGAGGCGCATCCGCTCGTCAAGACCGGTGGTCTGGCCGACGTCTCCGGCGCGTTGCCGAAGGCGCTCCACGAGCTCGATCAGGATATCCGACTGGTGCTGCCGGCCTATCAGGCGCTCTTGGCGCGTGCCGGCCGGCTGACCGAGATCGCCAGTCTGCAACTGCCCGGCAACAGCGCCCCGGTACGCGTGCTGCAAGGCAGGCTGCCCGACACGCGGATTCCAATCTATCTGATCGACGCACCGCGCTGCTTCGACCGTCCGGGCAATCCCTACACAGGTCCGGACGGCAACGATTGGCCGGACAACGCCCAACGCTTCGCGACCTTCGGACGCGCCATCGTCGCGCTGGCCATGGACCGCGCCGGGCTCGGCTGGCGTCCCGATCTGGTGCATTGCAACGATTGGCAGACCGGGCTCGCGCCGGCGTTGCTGAGTCTGGAGTCCGACCGTCCGGCCACCTTGTTCACCGTGCACAACCTCGCCTATCAGGGGCTGTTCGACTGGGCGACCTTTCAGGCGCTGGAACTTCCCTATGCCTGGTGGTCGATGTACGCGCTCGAATTCCACGGCAAACTTTCTTTCATGAAGGGCGGCTTGACCTTCGCCGACCGTTTGACGACCGTCAGCCCGACCTATGCCGAAGAGATTCGCACGCCGGCGTACGGCTGCGGTCTCGAAGGGCTATTGCAGCATCGCGCCGGCCATCTCACCGGCATCCTCAATGGGGTGGACTACGGGGTCTGGGATCCAGCCACCGACCCGTTGCTGGAACACCACTTCAGCCGGCGTTCGTTGAAGGGCAAGGCGGCCAACAAACAGGCGCTCCAAATCGCCTTCGGCCTACCGGCCGCGCCGCGTCTTCCGCTGTTCGCACACGTCGGCCGCCTGGTGGAACAGAAAGGCATCGATCTGGTGCTGGACCTGCTGCCGGAGCTGATGCAACGACCGTTGCAGCTGGCCATGCTCGGCAGCGGTCAACAGGATCTCGAGACCGCGCTCGCGGAGGCGCAGGCGCTGCATCCCGACCACCTTGGTCTGCACATCGGTTACGACGAGACCTTGGCGCACCGCATCGAGGCAGGCGCCGACGCCTTTCTGATGCCGTCGCGTTTCGAGCCCTGCGGACTGAATCAGCTCTACAGCCTGCGGTACGGAACACTGCCGATCGTGCGCCGCACCGGCGGCCTCGCCGATACCGTCGTCGATGCGACTCCTGCCCATCTCGATGCGGGAAGCGCGACCGGCTTCGTGTTCGAAGCCGCCACGCCCGAGGCCCTGCTCGGCGCCATCGATCGCGCGCTCGCATTGTATGCGCAGACCAGCGCCTGGAATCGCGCCGTCAAGACCGCCATGGATCAGGACTACAGTTGGAAGCGCAGCGCGCAGGCCTACCTGGCCCTGTACGGTCGGACGGTTGCCGCGGCGGTTGCAGTATAAAGGCCGACAGGCCTGGCGGCCTGGCCTTCCAGGAACGGGGCATCGCTTGGCTGTCAAGACCTCCGGTTGCAGCCTGGGTCGGCCCAAACAGCGATTCGCTGCGCTATAATGCGCGACTCTTTGCGCCGGCTGTGCGCGCCAGCGACCATGTTGCGACCCGATGAATGCCAAAACCGACTCCGCTCCACTCGTCATACACCAGCCGCGCGACAAGGAACTCCGCACGCGGGTCCGCCTGTTCGGCAACCTGTTGGGCAATGTACTGCGCGCCCAGGAGAGCGGTCAGGTGCTTGCGGCGGTGGAGACCCTGCGCAAGGGATTCATCCGGCTGCGCGGCGAGGACGACCCGCGGCTGCGCGCCCGCCTGGTGAAGCTCATCGCGGACCTCGACCCGCAGCTGGTAACGCATGTCGTACGCGCCTTTCACCTCTACTTCGGTCTGGTCAATATCGCCGAGCAGGCGTTCTGGCACCGTCAGCGCCGCCGTGAACTGACGATTGGCGGGCCTTTGTGGCTGGGGTCCTTCGACCACACCCTGCGCGAGTTCCGCGAGCAGGGCATTGCGCCGCAGCAGCTGCAGAGGCTGCTGGATCAGACCCGCTACATTCCGGTCTTCACCGCCCATCCGACCGAATCGCGCCGCCGCACCATCATGGAGACGTTCCGCCGCATCTTCGTCAACAGCGAACAGCTCGACACCGACCGGCTCAACAAGGAACAGCGCAACGAGGTCGTCCAGGCGCTGCAGAACGATATTCAGATCCTCTGGAAGACGAACGAGGTGCGTATCCACAAGCCGCGGGTACAGGACGAAATCCGCAGCGGCCTGTACCACTTCCGCGACAGTCTGTTCGACGCCGTGCCGGAGACGTATCGCAACCTGGAAAAGGCGGTACGCCGCATCTATCTCGACGGCGACCCGTTCGCGGAACTGCCGGTAAAGGTCCCGAGCGTGCTGCGCTTCGGTTCCTGGATCGGCGGCGACCGCGACGGCAATCCCTTCGTCCGCCCGGAGACCACCGAACTGGCGCTGCGCCTGCACATGCGCGAGGTACTGTGCACCTATCTGCGCCGCGTCGACCGGCTGCGCCAGGTATTGACCCATTCGGATCTCCTGTGCGAACCCGCGGAGGCCTTCAAGGCCAGCCTCAAGGCCGACGACGAACGCTTCGGCATCGCCTTCGGCGACCACCCGGCGCGCTATGCCCACGAACCCTACCGTCGCAAGCTCTATATCCTGCGTTATCGCGTACGTCAGAACTTGGGCGCGGTCACCGCGCAGCTCGACAGCGACGGCAAGGCCGGGCTCGAAGGCTTCCCGCACCGCTATGGCAATGAAGGCGAACTGTTGCAGGACCTGTACCTGATCCGTGACTCCCTAATCAGCCATGGTGACGCGCGCATCGCGGACGACGAACTCACGGATCTCATCCGCCTGGTCGAAACCTTTGGATTTTTCCTGATGCAGCTCGATATCCGTCAGGAGTCGACCCGGCACAGCGAAGCGGTCGCGGACCTCGTCCGGAATCTTTCGGCGGCGAGCGACTATGCGACGCTGTCCGAGCCGGAGCGCATTCGTTTGCTGGCCGAGCATATCGCCTCCGGCCCCGCGCCGCGGCTGGACCCGACCCGGCTGAGCGAGGCAACCCGCGAAACCCTCGACGTGTTCGAGGTCATGCACCGGATGCGCGGCGAGGTCAGTGCGGAGGCCTTCGGCAACTATGTCATCTCCATGACGCACACCGCGAGCCACGTGCTGGAGGTGATGTTCCTGGCCTGGATCAGCGGTCTCGCCGGTCGCCGCGGCGATGACTGGTTCTGCGAAATCCGTATCAGCCCCTTGTTCGAGACCATCGAAGACCTCGCGCACGTCGAAGACGTGCTGACCGAACTGCTCGGCAACGCGATCTATCGAAATCTGCTGCAGGCCTCCGGCAACCAGCAGGAAGTGATGCTCGGCTACTCCGATTCCTGCAAGGACGGCGGCATCCTCGCCTCCAGCTGGAGCCTGTACGAGGCCCAGAAAAAGATTCTGCGCATCACCGGCGAGAACAAGGTGCGCTGCCGTCTGTTCCACGGCCGCGGCGGCACCATCGGCCGCGGCGGCGGCCCGAC
>JBAYTM010000180.1:0-5476 GCA_041675685.1 Thiohalobacteraceae bacterium | reverse complement strand
TAGCCGTCGGCGGTGCGATCCACAGACGCCGCGGACCGACCCAGATGCCATTTGACACCCAGACCCGCCAATGCGTCGCGCAGCGCCAAGCCGATTGCCGCAGGTACCAATCGACCGAGCGGATGGGTCGCGATATCAATGATGGCGACTTCATAGCCGGCAGCGACCAGGTCGTTGGCGAACTCGCACCCGATCAAACCCCCGCCCAGGATGACGATACGTCGCTTGCCCTCGATGGCCGCGCGAAACTGCGCATAATCCGCGCGATCGTTGATCGACAGCACCGCGTCGGCGGCATCGCCCGCGAGCGGCAGGCGGACAGGATCCGCGCCAAGCGCCAGCACCAGCTTCGTATAAGCCAGCTCCTGCTGTCCGTTGCGGATGCGCCGCGTGGTCGGATCGAGCGCCGTGATCCGGCAGTGTGGATATACCTCGGCGCGCAGTTGCGTTGCCATCTGCCGGGCGTCCGACAACAGCAGGGTCTCGGCGTTCTTGTCCTGGGCCAGGGCATTGGACAACATCGGTTTGGAGTAATAGCCGCCATCGTCCGCTGAAAAGAGCGCCAGCGGCGTATGCGGATCCAGTTTGCGGAATTCCCGGGCGACGGTATAGCCCGCCAGCCCGGTTCCGACGATGACGATGGGTTCCATAGGATGCCGCCCGCAGTACGTCAGACTTCGATCATTTCGAAATCAGCCTTGCTGACCCCGCATTCCGGGCAGGCCCAGTCCTCCGGGATGTCCGTCCAGGCAGTTCCGGGTGCAATCCCCTCGTCCGGAAGGCCGGCCGCTTCGTCATAGACGAACCCACATACAATGCATTGCCACTGTTTCATCGTTGCTGTCCTCATTGTCGACGTATTCATGAATGCCGGTGTGATGCTTCAGCGCGCGATCCGCTCCAGCGTCTCCCGGTAATGGTTCGCGTGTTTCTCTTCGACCTTGGTCAGGGCCGCGAAGCGCTTGGCCGCCTTTTCCAGGGTGGCGCGGAACTGTTCGGCGTGCTCCTTGGACTCCGCGATCTGCTCGTCGAACTCCCGTACCGCATCCGCCCGCTGCTCCTGCTCCGCGAGATGCCGGAATTCCGGATACATTTCGGTGTATTCATAGGTTTCGCCGGCGATGGCGAATTCTAGACACTTGGCCGGGTCGAGCTGGCTGGCCGGCATGAGCAGATCAAGGTGGCCCCAGGCATGCTGGATCTCCTGGGCGGCCGTGGCCTCGAATACCTCTGCGGTCGCGATGTCGCCTTGTGCGCGACAGACCTTGGCGAAGTACAGGTATTTGATGTGGGCCATGGACTCGCCGGCCAGAGCCGCTTCGATATTCTTAATAGTTACTGAAGCTTGCGATTTCATCTGCATCCCTCCGGGGCTGGTTGATCATCACGGGACCCAGCTTAACCGGTTGGGAGGTCAGGCTCTAATTGATTGTCAGCATGTGCTTCATAGGCACAGACTATAACTCGCCCGTGGCGACCGGCTGGATGCCGCTCAGACCGCTCTCGAGGATGGCCTTGCGCAGCACTTCGATGGCCTTCGGTCGGGTGAAGCTGGCGCGCCACACCAAGGCGACCCGGCGTTGCGGCTCGGGCGGTTCGAAGCGCCGAATCGTCACCAGCCGCTGGGCATAACGGTCGGCGGCGACCGCGGTCGCCGGCAGCACGGTGATGCCCATGCCGCTGGCGACCATATGCCGGATGGTCTCCAGGGAGGTCCCTTCGACGGTCTGCGCGAGATTCGGATGATCGAGCCGCGGCCCGCAGCCCGGGCAGGCGGCCATGACCTGATCGCGAAAGCAATGCCCGCTGCCGAGCATCAGCAAAGGCTCATGCGCAAGCTCTCCGGCCGGTATCGCGGCGCGTCGCGACCAGGGATGGCTGCTGGGGACGACGACCACGAAAGGCTCATCATAGAGCGGCAGCGTCACCAGTCCGGGCTCGGCGAACGGCAGTGCGAGCAACGCCGCGTCGAGTTCCCCCTGGCGCAGTCTTTCGCTCAACCGCGCGGTGTAGTTTTCCTCGATAATGAGCGGCATCTGCGGCGCGCGCTCGTGGAGCAATGGAATCAGCGGCGGAAACAGATAGGGCCCGAGCGTGTAGATCGCGCCGAGTCGCAGCGGCCCCTTGAGCTGATCACGTCCATCGTTCGCGAGCTCTTTGATGGCGTTCACCTCTTCCATCACCCGCTGCGCCTGCTCGACGACGCGCGCACCGATCTCGGTCAGGCTGACCTCTTGCTTGCGGCGCTCGAACAGCTGCACGCCAAGTTCGTCCTCAAGCTTTTTTATCGCGACGCTCAAAGTCGGTTGACTGACGAAGCAGCTCGTTGCCGCGCGGCCGAAGTGCCGGGTATGCGCGAGGGCTACGAGATAGCGCAGTTCTGTAAGCGTCATACGTCCGCGTTCCCGTCGTCGCCTTCACGCAACCAGTCCCGTGGCTGCAGAAACTTTTCGTACAGTTCCGCTTCCGGACTGCCCGGCTCGGGCTGCCAGTCGTAGCGCCAACGGACTTCCGGCGGCAAGGACATGAGAATGGATTCGGTACGGCCGCCCGATTGCAGGCCGAACAATGTGCCGCGGTCATAGACCAGATTGAATTCGACATACCGGCCGCGCCGATAGAGTTGAAAGTCGCGTTCCCGATCGCCGTAGGGGTGGTCGCTGCGGCGCTGGACGATGGGCATATACGCGGGCAGGTAATGGTCGCCGACGCTACGCATGAAGGCGAAACTTCGGTCGAAACCCCAGCTGTTCAGATCGTCGAAAAACAGCCCGCCGATACCGCGTGGTTCGTTGCGGTGCTTGAGGAAAAAATACTCGTCACACCAGCGCTTGTAGCGCGGATAGACGTCCTCACCGAAGGGTTCGCAGGCCGTGCGCGCGGTCGCGTGCCAGTGCACGGCGTCCTGCGCAAAACCGTAATAAGGCGTCAGGTCGAAGCCGCCGCCGAACCACCAGACCGGCTCGGCGCCGGGCTTGCGCGCCACGAAACAGCGGACATTGGCGTGTGAAGTCGGCACATAAGGATTGCGGGGGTGAATCACCAGGGACACACCGAGTGCGAGGAAATCGCGTCCGGCCAGTTCCGGCCGATGGGCCGTCGCCGAAGGCGGCAGACCGGCGCCGTGGACCTTGGAAAAGTTGATGCCGGCCTTTTCGAACAGCGCGCCGTCTTCGAGTACGCGCGAACATCCGCCGCCACCGCCGGGGCGTTCCCAGGCGTCGTCACGAAAATCGCTGCCGTCCAGTGCGGTCAGCTGGCCGCAAATGCGGTCCTGGAGTTCGAGCAGATACTGCTCGACGGCCGAGACATCGATGTCCGACATGGTTGTTTCCGAATGCGGCGCGACCCGAGTTGCCGCGGATGATACACCAGTCGAACCGGACGATCAGGCGGCGGGAACCTGCGTCTCCAGGGCCACGCGATTGCGGCCCAGACGTTTGGAAAGATAGAGCGCGCTGTCGGCGCGCGCAATCAGCTGTTCGGTCGGTTCGCTGAACCGGTAGCAGCCGATGCCGAGCGACAAGGTCACACCGCCGATCGGCTGCTGGGTGTCGGTACGGCGCAGCCGCTGATTCTGTACCCGCGCCCGCAGCGATTCGGCCACCGCGAGTGCGCCGCGTATCGGCGTGTTCGGCAGCAGAATGGCGAACTCTTCGCCGCCGAACCGTGCCACGATGTCCTGACCCTTCACCGATTCTTTGAGGATCGTGGCAACGAAACGCAGCAACTTGTCACCAATGAGGTGGCCGTGCGCATCGTTGAAATATTTGAAGTGATCGATATCGGCCATGATCAGACAGAGATCACGGCGCGTGTCGTTGGCGAGCGCCGCTTGTTCCAGCAGCGCGGTATCGAAGGCCTTGCGGTTGGCGAGATTGGTCAAGGCGTCGGTGCTGGCCTCGTGGCGCGCGGCCTCGAGCTGATGACGCAACTCGTCGAGCTCCTGATTGGTCTTCTGAAGTTGCTGCGCCAATTGCCGGTTGGCCTCCAGCATGTCGCGGGTTTCGCCCATGAAGTCGTTGATGAGGCCGCGGAACTCTCCGGTGCTCAGGTCCTCCGAAAGGCGCGCGTTGTAGCTCGCCAGGACACTTCCGTAGCGGTTCGCCTGACCGCCGGACGTCGTCAGCTGCTGCAGGACGGTGGCGACCAGCGCGCGCATCTCGTCGCGCATCTGCTCCGCGACCTTCTCCTCGTTGCGGCGGAAGAACTGTTCGAACAGCTCATCGCTCAGCGAGGTGCTCAGGGTCCGGTTGCGGAGTGCGAGGTCGATCGATTCCTTCAGTGGTTGGTTGCGACCGCTTACATAGTCATACCAGACGGCATAATGTTTGGGATTGGCCGGTATGCCGCTGCGCGTCATCAGCGGAATGGCGAGGCGGACGAACTCCGCGGCCTGCTCGACGGATTCCTGGTATTCCATGTGAGGTCATCGCTCCCTGGCCTGGCCTCGGGATTTCGGGCAGGCATGCTTTTTCTGGAATTGCGGACGCACGGGACGTCAGTATGCCGGCGCTAGCGGCGTTGTCGCGGGACCATTGCAGGAGTTATGCCAGGAACTGTGATGTATTAGCCCTTGCGCAGCGTCTCCCCGGTTACGGCATCGCGGATCTCGCTCGGCCGCGCGCCGGTGCCGAGCGGGCCGGGCAGGATGGCGAGCGCATCGCCGAAGTAGCGCCGCACCTGCAGTGCGGTCCGCGCTGGCGGGCGGCCGCGTGGGTTGGCGCTGGTGGAAATCAGGGCGCCGCCGAAGGCGCGGCAGAGTGCGCGGCTGCCCGCATGTGCCGTGACGCGCACGGCGAGAGTCGCGTGTGCACCGCGCAACCAAGCCGGCACTTCGGGACGTGCCGGCAGCAGCCAGGTGACGGGTCCGGGCCAGGATGCGAGGACGCGGCGCCGCAAGGCGGACGACAAGGGTTGGACGAAGCGCTCGAGTTGCACGAAATCGGCGGCAATAAGAATCAGCCCGGCGTCGACGGACCGTTGTTTGAGCTCGAGCAGGCGCAGCACGGCCGCGGCGTTCAGCGGGTCGCAGCCGAGTCCATACACGGCCTCGGTCGGGTAGGCGAGGATGCCGCCCTGCTGGAGTCGTCGACGTGCCGCGCGCAGATGCCAGGGAGTGACGGCCGCGGGCGCCTTGCGATGCGGGGTGTTATGCGTCGTCGTCGGCGCCCGCGTCATAGGGCTCGCTGTACTTGCATTCGCCTTGCGGGCAGACCTTCTCCGTGCCGCGGCGTTTGGTGGTCTTCAATGTGAGAATCGGCCAGCCGCAACTCGGGCAGGGTTCGGCGATGGGCTCGTTCCAGACCGCGTATTTGCAGTCGGGATAGGTCGAGCAGGAGAAGAAAATCTTGCCGCTGCGCGACTTGCGCTTGAGCATGGTGCCCTTGTGGCACTCCGGACAGCTTACGCCTGTGTCGGTCGGTTGCTCCAGCGACTCGATGTGCTTGCAGTTCGGGTAGCCGCTGCAGCCGAT
>JBAYTM010000179.1:0-5491 GCA_041675685.1 Thiohalobacteraceae bacterium | reverse complement strand
CCTCACCGACGTCGTGAGCCCGGCCGAACGCGTCAAGAAGCTCAGATAATGCACCCGACGCTGATCCGTGTCGCGCGCCGCAGCGGCCGTGCGTTGCTCGCCGTCGGGCTCGCCCTGTATGGCGCGTCCATCAACGCGGCGAATACCGCCGCCGATACGCAGGCGGCGCCGCTCGTCGACCCCATGGCGGCCGGCAATTTCGTGCAGATGTTCTTCGGGCTGGCCGCCGTGGTCGCGCTGATCATCGGGCTGGCCTGGGTGATGCGCCGTCTCGGCGGTGTGCCCGGCTCGGCGGCAGGCTCCCTGCGTGTGCTTGCCGGGCTGTCGATGGGCACGCGCGAACGGGTCGTGCTGATCCAGGTCGGCGAGACCCAGTTGCTTATCGGTGTCGCCCCTGGGCGTGTACAGACCTTGCACGTGCTGGAACAACCGCTGCCATTCGACGACGGCCAGCTGCCCAAAGGTAATTTCGCCGCCAGTCTCAATGCGGCGCTGCGGCGGGGCAAGGCATCATGAAATGGCTAGCCAGGTTGCTATTGCTGTCGGGTCTGCTGTTGCCGCTGGTCACGCTGGCGGACCCTGGTTTCACGGCCTTCAAGGTCCAGGACGATCCGGACGGCAGTCAGACCTATTCGGTGAGTATCCAGGTGCTCGCCTTCATGACCGCGATCACCTTTTTGCCGGCTGCCCTGATGATGATGACCTCGTTCATGCGCATCACCATCGTGCTGGCGATCCTGCGTCAGGCACTCGGTACCCAGTCGACGCCGTCGAATCAGATCATCATCGGTCTGTCGCTAATGCTGACCTTCTTCATCATGACGCCGGTGTTCGATCAGGTGTACGACGACGCATTGCAGCCCTACCTCAACGAGCAAATGCCGCCACAGGAGGCGATTGCGCTTGCGGCCAAGCCGTTTCGTGCATTCATGACCGGCCAGACCCGTGATACGGATCTGGAAACCTTTGCCGAGATCGCGCACGCCGAACAGCTCGAGGCGGATGCCGAGGTGCCGTTTTCGCTCCTGTTGCCGGCGTTCGTGACCAGTGAGCTGAAGACCGCGTTTCAGATCGGCTTTCTGATATTGATTCCCTTTCTGGTGATCGACCTGGTGGTCGCGAGCCTGCTGATGTCCATGGGTATGATGATGCTGTCACCGATGATCATCTCCATGCCGTTCAAGATCATGTTGTTCGTATTGATCGATGGCTGGTCGCTCATCATGGGCACGCTGGCCGCGAGCTTCTATGTCTGAGGTAATGCCATGACCCCCGAAACCGTCATGACCGTCGGTCGACAGGCGCTCGAAGTCACCGCTATGCTGGCCGGCCCCTTGTTGATCTCGTCATTGATCGTCGGCCTGATCATCGCCATGTTTCAGGCGGCGACGCAGATCAACGAAATGACACTGACCTTCATCCCGAAGCTGATCACCATCGGTGCCGTGCTGATGATCGGCGGACCCTGGCTGTTGCAGAACCTGATGAGTTTCACGATCCGCCTGTTTCAAAGTATCCCGCAGCTCATCGGCTGACGGGCTACCCGCATTGGCGCAGTCCGAGGGGCACTTACGTCATGCTGTTGACCTCCGCACAGATGTCCGCCTGGTTGGGCGACTTCTTCTGGCCGCTGGCGCGGGTGGCGATGGTCTTCACGGTCGCGCCGATCTTTGGCGGACGGCTGGTGCCGATCAAGTTGCGGGTGCTGACCGCGCTCGTTGTCACCGCCGTACTGGTGCCGGTGATCCCCCCCGTACCCCTGGTCGATCCGCTGTCGGCCGAAGGCGTTCTCATTACGCTGCAACAGCTGCTCATCGGTCTGGCGCTCGGTTTCATGTTGCAGATGGTGTTCAGCGCCATGGTCATCGGTGGGCACACCATTGCGCTGGGCATGGGTCTGGGTTTCGCGTCTATGGTGGACCCGCAGAACGGCGTCAACGTACCGGTCGTCGGCCAGTACTACACCACCATCGCGACCCTGCTGTTTCTCGCCCTGGACGGACATCTGATGCTGATCAGCGTGCTGTCCGAAAGCTTTCACAGTATGCCGGTCGCGGTGGACGGCCTGTCGCGCCAGTCGTTTTGGGATCTGGCCGCCTGGGCCAGCCGGATGTTCGCGGGCGGGGTGCTGATCGCGATGCCGGCCATCACGGCCCTGTTGTTGACCAATATCGCCTTCGGGGTGATCACCCGTGCCGCACCGCAATTGAATATCTTCGGCGTCGGTTTTCCGCTGACCCTGACCCTCGGCTTCATCATCATGTTCATCACGCTGCCCGCGCTGGTGCCGCAGTTCGGCGACCTGCTCGGTGAAGCATTCGAGTTGCTCAGCGGTCTAGGCCAAGCGCCGGGAGACGCGGGTGGCTGAAAACAAGGACGGTCAGGAACGCACAGAAGACGCCAGTCAGAAGCGCCTCAACGAGGCGCGCAAGAAGGGCCAGATACCGCGTTCGCGCGAGTTCAATACCATGACCATGCTGGTCGCCTTTGCGGCCAGTCTGTTGTTCATGGGCGACGAGCTGATGCGCAATTTCGCCGACATGCTCCGCGATGGCCTGACCCTGGACCGCAAGCTGGTCTTCGACCGCCTCGGGGCGGTCACCGGTATGGTGCGCATGTTCAAGGAGGCGGCCTGGATGCTGGCGCCGTTTTTGGCGGTGTCGCTGGTGGCCGCCATCGGCGCCTCGGTCGCCATCGGCGGCTGGTCGTTCAGCGTGGAGGCGATGGCCTTCAAGGGCGAGAAGCTCAATCCCCTCAAGGGCCTCAAGCGTATCTTCGCGCTGCGCGGTCTGGTTGAACTGCTCAAGTCGCTGGCGAAGTTTCTGTTGATCGGTACGGTGGCGGTGCTGCTGATGTGGCGGCTCGGCGGCGACATCCTTGGTTTGGGATACCAGGAGCCGGCGCAGGCCATGAGCCACGCCGGCATGATTCTCGGTTGGTCCTTCCTGGTGCTGAGTCTGGTCCTGGTATTGATTGCGGCGATCGATATCCCGTTTCAGCTCTGGGATCACGCCCGCCAGATGAAAATGACCAAGCAGGAAGTACGCGACGAGTACAAGGAGACCGAAGGCAAGCCGGAGGTGAAGGGCCGTGTGCGCCAGATGCAGCGCGAAATTGCGCAGCGGCGCATGATGCAGGCGGTGCCCGATGCCGACGTCATCATCACCAACCCGACCCATTACGCCGTCGCTCTGAAATACGACGGCCTCAATATGCGTGCGCCGCGGGTGGTGGCCAAGGGCAAAAACCTCATCGCCGCCCAGATCCGCAGCAAGGCACTGGAACATGACGTGCCGATGTTCTCGGCACCACCGCTTGCGCGCGCGATTTTCTACAGCACTGAACTCGAGCAGGAGATCCCGGCCGGGCTCTATTTCGCCGTGGCGCAGGTGCTGGCCTATATCTACCAGCTCAAGACCGCGCGCGCAGGGCAGACGCCACAGGCGCCTGCGAATCTCGACGTCCCCGAAGAATACTTCCACGCGCCGGACGCCTGAACGGGAGTCCGGTTGCAGCCGCGCCGCGGGGTATTCCCGGCCCGTCTCCGCACGCCGCGGTCAAGCCGCTGAAAATCCCGTCATCCCAGCGTCAAAAAAGCTTTTTTCAATCCTGGCAAGACTTTTGAATGCCTATTCGCGTGTGCCGGTGAATTGACGCCGGCCCGAACGAGGCAGCCATGAACGGTGACAACTTTCTGAACGTGCTGCGCGATCTGGTCCGCAATGGTCTGGGCGCGCCGCTGCTGATGACGCTGCTGTTGGCCATGATGGTGGTGCCGTTGCCGCCACTGGCCCTCGACGTGCTCTTCACCTTCAACATCGCCCTGTCCCTGGTGGTGATGATGGTCGTGATCTATGCCCTGCGACCCCTCGATTTCGGTGTGTTTCCGACGGTCCTGCTGGTGGCGACGCTGCTGCGCCTGGCCCTCAACGTGGCGTCGACCCGTGTCGTGCTGCTCGAGGGCCATACCGGCACCGGCGCCGCCGGCAAGGTCATCGAGTCCTTCGGCGAATTTGTCATCGGCGGCAACTATGCAGTCGGTCTGGTGGTCTTCGCGATCCTGGTGATCATCAACTTCGTGGTGGTGACCAAAGGCGCGGGGCGCGTCTCCGAGGTCAGCGCGCGCTTCGTGCTGGACGCGATGCCCGGCAAACAGATGGCCATCGATGCGGATCTGAACGCCGGCCTGATCACCCAGGACGAGGCGCGCGCCCGGCGTGCCGACGTCACCAGCGAGGCGGATTTCTACGGTTCCATGGACGGCGCCAGCAAGTTCGTCCGCGGCGACGCCATCGCGGGCATCCTGATTCTGCTGATCAACATCTTCGGCGGCCTGGCCATCGGCATGGCCCAGCACGATCTGAGCTTCCAGCTCGCATTGCACAACTACACCTTGCTGACGATCGGCGACGGCCTGGTGGCGCAGATCCCCTCGTTGGTGTTGTCGACCGCCACGGCCATCATCGTCACACGCGTCTCCAGTTCTCAGGACATGGGCGATCAGATGCTGAAGCAGATGTTCAGCCGGCCTGCTGCCCTCGGTGTGACGGCGGTGATCATCGGCGCGCTCGGTCTCATTCCCGGTATGCCGAACCTGGTGTTTTTGAGCCTTGCAGCGGCCGGCGGCTACGGCGCCTGGTGGCTGTCGGAGCGCCAGAAGCGTGAAGTGCGCGAGACCGAACAGGCGGTCGCGGCGCCGGTTGCCGCCGGCGGCGAGGCGCGTGATCTGAGCTGGGACGATGTCGGACCGGTCGACATCGTCGGTCTCGAGGTGGGCTACCGGTTGATCCCGTTGGTCGATCGCGCGCGTGGCGGCCCCCTGATGGATCGTATCAAGGGAGTTCGCAAGAAGTTGTCTCAAGATCTTGGATTCCTTATCCAGCCTGTCCACATCCGCGACAACCTGGACCTGGGGCCGAACGCCTACCGCATCGCCCTGCTCGGGGTGCCGGTCGGCGAGGCGGAGGTCTATCCGGACCGCGAGCTGGCGATCAACCCGGGGCAGGTCTACGGCACGGTGCCCGGGGTTCAGACCCGGGACCCGGCCTTCGGTCTGGAGGCGATCTGGATCGAATCCGATCAGCACGACAATGCCCAGGCGCTCGGCTACACCGTGGTCGATGCCAGTACCGTGGTCGCCACGCACCTGAGCAGCCTGCTGCAGGAACACGCCAACGAACTGCTCGGGCACGAAGAGGTGCAGCAGCTGCTCGAGACGCTCAAGAAGAGCCAGCCGAAGCTGGTCGAGGATCTGGTGCCCAAGACCTTGCCGCTCGGCGTCGTCGTCAAGGTGCTGCAGAACCTGCTCGGCGAGCGCATCCCGATCCGCGATATGCGGACCATAGCCGAGGCCTTGGCGGAGCACGCCCCGAGGACGCAGGATGCCGGCAATTTGACGGCCGCCGCACGTGTCGCGCTGGGTCGATCCATTATTCAGCATATCAACGGGATGGCATCCGAACTTCCAGTGATTGCGCTGGAGCCGGCACTG
>JBAYTM010000178.1:0-5501 GCA_041675685.1 Thiohalobacteraceae bacterium | reverse complement strand
GCGACCGCGTCCAAGTGCGCGCGCTGAACTCGAAGCGGATCGTGGAGGGCTGGGTCGTTTCACCAAGCGTCGTAAAAGTGACGCTTTAGGCAGCGCCCGGTGAAAACCCGTTAAAGTTATTGAACGGACAGACGATAACCGGTTTAAGCAGCCAAACTGGAAATCCCCGGAGACGAGAATGTCCATCGAATTCAATAATGTTCCTCCCTCGAACGCGCAGGTGACGGATATCGCCAGCCAGGCGCGCACCGCGCCGCAACCGGCGACGGACAAGACGGAAAAGCCGGCCGGCGAACTGGCCGCGCGCAGCGACCAAGTCAGCCTGACCCCGAAAGCCCAGCAGTTGCGCGGCCTGGACGAGCAGATTGCCAATCAGCCCGTGGTCGACGCGGAACGGGTCAACGCGGTCAAAGAGGCCCTGGCCAACGGCAGCTATGAGATCGACAGCGACCGGATCGCGGGCAAAATGATGGACCTGGAAAAGATCATCGGTGACCTGAGCTGATCGACATGGCGGACCGCGAACATATCCGCACCCGGATTCAACCCCTGCTCCGCGCCGAGTACGCGTGCGCGGGTCGGCTGAACCGCCTCCTCGATGCCGAGACCCAGGCGCTGGTCGCACGCGACGTGGACGCCATCGAACGACTGATCGAAGACAAACAAAGCGTCCTGCAGGAATTCGAGACGCTGGAAGCGCAGATGCAACAGCTGCTGCACGACGCGGGCTTCGCGGGCGCAGCACGCCCGGACGTCGAAGGCTGCCTGAACTGGTGCGACGACCGTGGCACTTTGATCCGCGGCTGGCGGCTGGTGCTCGAGCGCGTCCGACATGCGCAGCAACAGAACCGTATCAACGGCGCGACGCTGGAGTCGGCCCGTCGTCACGCGCAACACGCGGTCGCCATTCTGCGTGGACAGGTCCCTGAGGTCGACGTCTACAATCCCGCCGGCGCCACAGCCGCAAATGTCGCCGCCAGCCGAACCCTCGCCAAAGCCTGATCCGGGGCTATATCGCAAGCCGCGCCGTTTTCCGCAGATTCTCATCACCGCAGCGAATGCGTATCATGCGCCCCTGACGTACCAGCCGCTCAGGACCTAGCCAGGCGATGGCAGAACCACCGGTGTCGGATCGAGCCGCCCAATATCAATCGAAGACCGAAAAGGTCACCCACCGTCCGCAGGTCATCGGCCTGTTGCGGCGCCTTCGTGACCAACGCGTATTGCTGAGTGCGCGCGTTCCCGGACACTCCGGCCTGTTCAACAGTCTGCTGCTGGAGGTCGATCCCGACCGTAGCCTGATCCTCCTCGACGAGCTCAACCCTCGACAGGGCCACGAGCTCGTTTGCCAGACAGGCCAACTGCGCGTCCACTGCCAATGCAAAGGCGTCGAGCTGAGTTTCAATTGCGACGTGGAGGTTCATCCCGCACGGTCTGGCATTTCCTTCTACCGCGCGGCGCTGCCGGAGGCGATCGACTACCTGCAACGGCGCTCCAGTTTCAGAGTTCGCGTCGGTGCGGATCTCACCGTACCGGTGCGCTTGTCGCTGAACAAAGCCACCGCATCGGCCGAAGCGGTGCTGGTCGACCTGTCGGTGGGGGGATTCGGAGCAACGCTGGATTCGTCGGTCGAGCTCACGCTCGGGCAGGTGCTCCCCTGCGTCATCCAGTTGCCAAAAGGCGAAACCCTGGAGGCCAACATCGAAATCCGCGTCGTCCGCGTCGATCCCGCCAGACCGATCCAGCGCATCGGCGCCAGTTTTCGTGACTTGAAACCCGTGCAGAGACAGGTGGTGCGCCGGTTCGTAGCCCAACTAGAACGTGAAATGCTGCGCCGCAAGGCGCGCATCTGAACGCGGATCGTGTATGGCATACGACGCGAAAGCGATGCTAGAATACGCCGCACTCGGGCGACCGGGGGTACATCAGAACATGGGGCGGTAGCTCAGCTGGGAGAGCGCTGCGTTCGCAATGCAGAGGTCGGGAGTTCGATCCTCCTCCGCTCCACCAATACTTCGGCCCGGTCGGCTTCGACCGGGCTTTTCTTTTTGCGGGTCTAGAACCTGGCGATCCGCTGGTTTCTTCAGCGCTTGGCGATAATCCATACCGCATGCACGATTCCCGGTATGTAGCCCAAGAGGGTGAGCAGTATGTTGAGCCAGAAGGCACCGCCTATGCCGACCTGCAGGAAGACCCCGAGCGGCGGGAGCACGATTGCGATCAGTATCCGTACCAGGTCCATTCTTTCATGTCTCCTCGGTTAACAGGTCGGTGCAATACTATCAAAGTCCCCGGCCTGCAACATGGTGGCGTCCCGGAGCTGCACGCGCGGATCGCGTTTTCGCGCAGTCGTCGATCGCACGTAACACCCGCCATACGAGATGCACAAGCGATCCCCGCCTCTCATGTGCCGAGTCCATGGCAACCGGCACTTCCGCAACACGTCCGGTGTCCGACGCCAGGGCAAGCAGCCCGATTTCGATCTCTTCACCACCCTCCTCCAAGCACTCCACCGCCCGTTTCACCAGAGCCCGGTGGTAAGCGCGGAATCCTGATCGCACATTCTGCGGTGCGCGGCGGTATGCGAAGCGCAGCAGGCCTCGCGCAACGGCATTCGCCAAGCGATCATGCCAAGTATCGATTGCCGGGTCCGCCGGCACGCCGATCGCGATATCGGCACTTTCGCGCTGCAATGCGTCGATCAGCCGCGGGATATCCTCGGGGCTATGGACACGCTCGGCATCCAGCGTGACCAGCACTCCAAATTCCAGCTCGGCCAGCGCGTAACGGAACGCGGTCAGCAAGGGGCTCGCTGCACCGCCGGGCGTCGGCTGCACGATGACATGCAGGGTTTTCGAGAATGCGGACAGACGCCTCAAGTTCTCGAGCCGACCCTCGCTGGCGCCATCGTCGATCGCGATGACGTTCTCGAACGTACTACAGAGAGTTTCGAGCAGTGACCCACTGACATCGGGGTCGCGCAGGCGGTGCACGACACAACAGGTCGCGGTAGTGCGCAGGCCGGGCCTGGGTAGCGTCTGGATGGGAAACCAGCCATGCGCGTCCAGCAGGTTTCGGCGGGATGCCGCCTTGACCCAGATGGGTCCATGCGCGCCCGAGAAACTGAACTCCATGCCGGAAACCGTCTTGTCGACGGCCATGTGGTCCGATGCGCGACTGCCCAATGCCACCTGCAGAGAACGTCCCCCCATGCGGATGCTTGCTGGACGCAGATAGCTGTCCGTAGGCAAAAGCTCCAGCTGTTTAGCGGTTCGCAATCTTCTGGATGCGGTGCGCGCGCGTAGGACGCCTCCTCCATACTCAGTTGCTAGTGCGTCGAGCGCCTTGCCGGCAACGATAACGAACTGTTCGACACCTTGGATACAAATCGGCAAGCGATGGCGGTACGCTGCCCGCCGTTTGCGCTCGACCGTGCGGGCATCGACCGGAAGGCGCACGAGGTTCCCGATCAGACTCGGCGGGTCATCGCCGTGCACTGTGTAAGCAAGACAGATCACGGAAGACTCTCGCAACGCTGCACAGGCGCGTTCGGCTGCCATGCCGACGGCGTTGTAATCGGGATGGAGATCGAGCCGCGAAGGTGCGACGACTATTGTCGGCTGGAACAGCCGCAGTTCATCCCGGACCGAGGTGTACAACCGCGACGGTTCGGCAACCAGCTCCGCGGTAAGTCGTCCACTCGGGAGCCCATGAAACTTGACGGGCTGCGCTACGATACCAAGTTCGCCGAGCGCGGCAACCGCCTCGGCCCGGGGGCCTGTTTTCGAACGCCCGATTCCAGAACCGATACCACCCCACGCCCATGCCGAGCGCGCTGTTTTTCTGTGCGGTATGCCATCCGTCAGGTAGACGACCTTCATTCTCGCCCCAGCGGTGGTTGCAACGCCGATCAATGCAGCCACTGCGCTTTCGGCGCCCGGGCTCGGCATGAGCAATAGGATGCGCTCGCCGACGCCGGCACGAATCCGGTCGATCAAACGGACATCTGTTTCTAAATGCGGCCTCATTGCAGACTGCTCGTTGCAAGCCGAGTGCCATCGACAAAAGTCGCCGCGAAGGTCTCGACCCGATCGATACAGGCCCGGTGCGCGACAGCGCCGGCCGGAGGTGCGGTCTTATTTGCAATCGCGCATGTAATTATTACGGGTCCTGGCGCTTCGCGTGCGCGGATTCCCCCGGGAAACCGCGGTTTCCGGCCCTCGCGCGGCTGGCATGGAGCTTGCGGAAGTCTCTGACAGATGGCGGCTGCAAGGCGGGATTTGCATGCCGCCGGTTACTCGATGACGCTGGCATATGGAGGTTGACATGAACTGGGACCGTATTCAGGGCAACTGGACTCAGATCAAAGGCAAGGCGAAACAGCAATGGGGCGACCTGACGGACGACGATTGGGATCGCATCGACGGCAAACGCGAGGAACTTGTTGGCCGTATTCAGGAGCGTTACGGAAAAGGCAGGGACGAGGCCGAACGTGAAGTCGACGATTGGAGCAATCGATTGAGCTGACGTATCGGCCGCACCGCGCAATGTGCGCGGCGTAGCATCGAGCGCAGTCTCTCAGTCCCGCCGTGGCATCGCGCAATCCACACGCGCGGTCGCGGCCTGGGACTGAAGCGCGCAGCTTGACCATCCGAATGCGACAAGGAGACAAGTAATGGAAATGTTCAAACCAAGCGTCCTGATCGCGTTCTTGCTGGCGGCCATGCTTAGTCTCGGCGGTTGCGCAGGCGACGGCGCGGCCAAGAGTACGGGAGACTACATAGACGACAGTGCGATCACGGCGAAGGTGAAATCGCAAATGCTGGCCGACAAAACCGTGAGCGGCTTAAAGATCAATGTCGACACCTTTAAAGGGACTGTCCAACTGAGCGGTTTTGTGGACTCCGAGGCCGAAGCACGGCGCGCCGTGGAAATCGCACAGGGTGTGAAGGGCGTAAAGAGCGTGCAGAACGACTTGGTAGTACGTCAGTGATCGGGGCCGGCAACGGGGTTCTCACGAGAGCTGCGCCCGTAAGCTGATTTCCAAAGGCCGCGGCGTAGCATCCAGGACGGGCCGCGGTCCGGTCGGACCCGCCGCATCAAGGCTCAGTCTGGTACCCCATGTGAGCCGCCCTGCTTGGTCGGCGCGTGGAGACGGTGGTGCTCTGCGTCCGGGTCCAGTGTCCCGATCGCCTGCAGGACTTCGGTGAGAAGATCGGGTTCACCGTTGGTCATGCCTTCCTCTTCGGCGACTTGGAGTTCGCGGGAATCGAGTTCCCAGCGGCGCAGGATGTTCAGCTTCTGCCCCAGGTCCAGCGCATCGTCGTCCAGAACCTGCGCCGGACGGGCGTAAACCGTCATGGGATCGAGCAGCGCGCGTTCGTAGTCCTGCATCCGTTTAGACATATGAACTCCTTTTCGAGCGCGAAATCGACAGGTTGCGGTATGGCATCGAGCGTCGACGCCGGCTATTGGGCGGTTAATGGCCGCCGAGCATGGCG
>JBAYTM010000177.1:0-5519 GCA_041675685.1 Thiohalobacteraceae bacterium | reverse complement strand
GCCAGTGCCACATCCGCGCCGTAATGGCCGGTGTACACCGCACTGTCTTTCAGACCGGCCTGCTCGAGCACGTCGCGCAGCCGCACGCCCTTCCATTCGCCGCAGGCGACGGCCCCCCGTCCCCAGGGGTTGCCGCGCACGCTCGGCTCGAACAGGGCGCGGCCGTTGCCGCCGCATTCGATCAGCAGCGGCATGCTCACCGACGGCATCTCTTTGAGCTGTTGCAGTGACAGCTGCAAGGGCGTCTGGACCTCTCCGTCGATGCTGAGGCTCCAGTCCTTGACCTGCTTGTTCATGATCTCGTCCGGCACCACGCCGTTGTTGCGCACGAAGAAGTACTGCGCGGGCGTGATGTCGTCATCCAGCAGGTGCGGGGCGAACTCGCCGTTGACAGGGCGCGTGTTGTGCACCGTCATCGCCTCCCTGCCGGCGACCTTGGCCGGCTGGTCGGCTTCCTGCGCCCAGGCCTCGGGGATCAAACCGCGGCCGAACAGCCCACGCATCGCGACCTCGCTGCCGGCGCCCAGGCCCAGCAACGCGAACGCCGCGCCGCCGCGCCCGATCTCCTGAAAAAAGCGTCGCCGCGCGCGGACTTCGTCGAAACGATCCAGATCTTCCGGCCGCGCGCCATTGTCTTTGAGCAGGCCTCGCAGGCGGTCCCAGGTGATGCGGTTGGTCTTGGGGTTCATGCTGGTCCCTCCGTGGTCCCTCGATGTACGCGAACCGACGGCGGGTCGCGCGCCGGCAGGCTACCGAACACTGCTTTCTGGGAGCATAGATCACGCCCCGGCGGCCGCAACCATGGACAGGGAAGGGATGGGAACGACCGGGATAGACCGCGGTTTTTCGCGGATGTGGAAATACCCGAGGGCGTATCCGCGATCTGCCCTGCGATTTGCACTGGCTCGTTGGGTCGACGAGGAGGGCGTTTCGCGTTTCGATGAGCGCGGCCGTCGCGTCGCTTACATTAAAGGGCGGGCGAGGGATAACGCTAATAACGAATCTGAACCATTTTCCAGCCGTACTGACGCGGGCGCACGCGCTTTTCAGTCATCGATTTCGCATGGCACCGTGAACACAGCGAAACCGGCAGCGCGTTGGTCTGTTTCAGCATGGTTGTCTGCCCGTCGCCGACCTCGCCGCCGGCCACAAAATTAAGGAAGCTCTGAACAATCCGTCATTCCGGCGCAGGCATGGAATCCATGCCTTTGAATTTCTGGATTCCCGCTTTCGCGGGAATGACGAAACTGGGATTGATCAGAGTTTCCTTAAACAAGGAGATACGCAATGAGTCTGGCCGCCCGCATCCTCGCCATGATGGTCGTGGTCCCCGCGACCTTCTTCTTCATCTATTGGGTACCGTTCTCGCTGCTGCCCTTCGGCAACACGCCGATACCCGCCCTCGTCTCGTTGGCCTGCGCGGTCGCGGTCGGCAGGTTCGTCTGGCGCAGGCTCGACGGCGATTCGAACGGGCTGGTCGCGAGCACCTTGCGTGGCGCGGTCCTGCTCGGTTCAATCGGATTCTGCGCGGGCTTCTTTGGCCCAATGATCTTCGTGCCGGGCGCCAACCAAGGCCCGTTGCTCGGAATCTTCGTCACCGGCCCCTTGGGATTCCTGCTCGGCGGGGCGGGCGGTTTCGTCTACGGGCTCAAAGGGCGAAATGCGGTCGGTGAAGGGTAGGGCCGGACGACAGCCTTCGCCGTTGCGTGAGATGTCTACGCCAGGGCGAGTTTGCGGATGCGTCATTTCCGGCGGCCGCGCTACCTCTGACGGGCACTCGGCGATAGACCACGTTCTTCCGTTCGCACATGGCGGAGTATATCGGGGCTGCATTCGCGGTCTGCCGCGATTTTCCTTTCTTTGACGGGCTCGCGGGCATCGAAAAGCCCGTTCTTGGCGCGTCTTCGATTAAGGAAACTCTGAACAATCCCAGTTTCGTCATTCCCGCGAAAGCGGGAATCCAGAGATTCAAAGACATGGATTCCGGCCTGCGCCGGAATGACGGAAAATTGGATTCCTGCCTCAAGTAAATACCATTCGTCTCTGGGCCAAAGGGCAATTTACTTAAGGAAGGTCTGAACAATCCCAGTTTCGTCATTCCCGCGAAAGCGGGAATCCAGAAATTCAAAGGCATGGATTCCGGCCTGCGCCGGGATGACGGATTGTTCAGAGCTTCCTTAAGCGGGTTTGCATCCAATGTAGGGTGGGTTAGGCGCGTTTTCCGCGCCGCAACCCACCATCCGTGCCGCTAGGCACACCTTTAAAAGTGCTTGTGTTGCTTCGCAACGCCCGGTGGTTTCGCAAACTCGCCAACCCACCCCACATTTGAGCTCGGGCAAGCGCCATACGGCTCTGAGCCCTTTCCGTTGCCCGTCCTTTTCAGCTCTTCAACCGATACCCCGTCCGGAAGATCAGCCACACTAATGCGATGCACAGCAGCAGAAAGCCCAGCGTCGCCGCGAGGCTGATGCCGATGCTCACGTCGCCGGTGCCGTAGAAGCTCCAGCGAAAGCCGCTGATGATGTAGACGATCGGGTTGAACAGGCTGGCGGTGCGCCAGCCGTCGGGCAGCATGTCGATCGAGTAGAACACGCCGCCTAGGAAGGTTAGCGGTGTGATGATCAGCATCGGGATGAACTGGAGTTCCTCGAAGCCCTTCGCCCAGATGCCGATGATGAACCCGAACACACTGAACGTCATCGCCACCAGCACAAGGAACCCGGCCATCCAGACGGGGTGTTCGATCTGGATGTCCACGAACAGGTTCGCGGTCGCGAGGATCACCAGTCCGAGGAGTACGGATTTTGTCGCGGCCGCGCCGACGTAGGCGAACACGATCTCGAAGGCCGACACGGGCGCCGACAGGATTTCGTAGATGGTGCCGGTGAACTTCGGCATGTAGATGCCGAAGGAGGCGTTGTTCAGGCTTTCGGTGAACAGCGACAGCATGATCAGCCCGGGTACGATGAAGGCGCCGTATTGAACGCCCCCGATGTCGCCCACGCGCGCGCCGATTGCGGCGCCGAACACGACGAAGTAAAGCACCGTCGTGATCACCGGCGTCACCAGACTCTGCCAGAGGGTGCGCGCGAAACGGGTCATCTCGAAGCGGAAGATGGCGAAGATCGCGTGGTAGTTGAACTTCAATGTCTGAACCGGTGCGCTCATGGGCGTTTATCCACCGACCGGTCCCCTGATTGGATCGAGGATTGAACCGGAGATTGAATCGCGTGCCGGATCGAGCCGGAGGAAGACAGCCCGGGTGGGTCCCCTGGTTCGCGCACCAGGCTGACGAAGATCTCTTCGAGCGAACTCTGGCGCGTGGTGAGATCTTTGAAGCCTATGCCCAACTCACCGAGCCGCTGCAGCAGCGCCGGAATGGCGGTCTGTTCGTGGCTCGCGTCGAAGGTGTATTCCAGGTCGCAACCGTCGCTGCGCAGCGTAAGCGCCCATTCGTTCAAACCGGCGGGGATCATCGCCAGCGGCTCCAGCAGGTGCAGCGTGAGCTGCTTCTTGCCGAGCTTCTTCATCAGTTCGGCCTTGGTCTCGACCAGGATCAGCCGGCCCTTGTTGATCACGCCGATCCGATCGGCCATCTCCTCCGCCTCGTCGATGTAGTGCGTGGTAAGAATAACGGTGACGCCGCTGTCGCGCAGACGTCTCACCTGCGCCCACATGTCGCGCCGCAGCTCCACGTCCACACCCGCGGTCGGCTCGTCGAGAAAAAGCACCTGCGGTTCGTGCGCCAGCGCCTTGGCGATCAGCACGCGCCGCTTCATTCCGCCGGACAGCGTCATGATCATGTCCTTGCGCTTGTTCCACAACGACAGATCGCGCAGCACCTGTTCGAGGTATGCGGCGTTCGGCGGCAGCCCGAACAGCCCCCGACTGAAGCGCACCGTATCCCAGGGCGTCTCGAACATGTCGGTGTAGAGTTCCTGCGGCACCAGCCCGATCTGCGCGCGCGCCGCGCGATAGTCGCGCCGGATATCATGCCCGTTGACCTGCACCGTGCCCGCGGTCGGCGTGGCCATCCCGCAGACCGTGCTGATCAGCGTCGTCTTGCCCGCACCGTTCGGCCCGAGCAGGGCGAAAATCTCACCCCGGCGGATCTCGAGGTCGACATCCTGCAGCGCGACCAGCCCGGAGGCGTAGGTCTTGCCGAGACCGGCGATGGAGATGACGGGGGGAGGGGTCATGGGCGAGAGTTTAGCGCCGCTAGGGAGGGCCGGCATATGTCCCTTCACTCCTGATATAGCCGCTCCTGCCATACGGTCGGATCCCGGCGCGCGTGGAACACAGCCAGAACCACAATACGGTGAGGCTCTATACGGAAAAACACTGAATAGGGAAAACGACGGACCCGAACGCAACGAACGTCCTTGTGCATCTGCGGAAAGCGTTCTGGATGTTCCTTCAGAAGTTCAATGGCATGGTTGATTTCCGCTGCGAAGTCAGTGCCCAGGCCGGCGTGTCGCTCTTCATGCCACTCGGCCGCCTCGACGAGCTCGCGGAATGCGGCCCGCCGAAAGGCAACGGAGCGACTCATTTCTTGAGGCGTTCGTTGATCGAAGCTCGGGCCTCATCCCATGATACAACGTCGTCCGGGTTTGCTTCATTCTCGGCAAGTCTTCTCTCGAGTTCCGCGCGCTGCGCCTGGGTGAGTGGGACAGCCGTGCTGTCGGCAGCAATGCTGTTCCACAGCTCCTCGACCAGCGACAAACGTTCTTCGACGTCGAGATGTTCGATACCCAAGGACTTTATGGAAACGGACATAGAAGTACCTCCGTAAAGGTATGAGCTGAATCGTAGCAGACTGCTTTGAATGGCGGAAGCGGGCGGATGCGCCGCTGTTTGCGGGTGAATCGTGGACCGTCCCTGGTCCGCTATGTCCGTTCATCGCATCCGCCTACTCCCGAATCACCGCCAGCTTGTCCACTCCCGACAGCGGCAACCATATCTCGCCGGGTCGCCCGAGGATCTGGCGCACGGCGCTGCCGGGGCTGGGTAACGGGATTACCGTGAACCGCTCGTCCTTGGGGTCAAAGCGCACCATGGCGTTGGCGCCGAAATCGGACAGCCATACGATGTCGTTATCGTCCACGTACACCGCATAGGTTCGTGGATCGTCGCCGGGGAGTTCCCATTCGCGCCACTGGTTCGTTTTCGGGTCGTACCGCGACACTTGGCCGGAGTTCCACTCGCTCACCCAGATGCGGTTTTGGGAGTCGGCCCAGACGCGCCGCGCGCCTTGCCCGGGCGTCGGCGGTTCGATGACGGTGGCCTTGCCGGACTTCGTATCGATGCGTGCGATATGCGAGCCGGCCAGCGAGGCGTAATAGACGCTGCCGTCCGGCGCGGTGCAGATGCCATAGGGTCCGCGCCCACGCGGCGCCTCGAACACGTCCACCTTTCCGGTCCCTGGGTCGGACCCCGGGCCGGATCGGGCATCGACGCGACCGTAATAACCGCTCTGGCCGGTGTACCAGAGGATGCCGTTGGCGTCGAAGGTCGCGGTG
>JBAYTM010000176.1:0-5542 GCA_041675685.1 Thiohalobacteraceae bacterium | reverse complement strand
GGCATTGCCGCGCTCGGCGAGGCGGTGATCGCCTATGAACCGGTCTGGGCGATCGGTACCGGCAAGACGGCGAGCCCGCAGCAGGCGCAGGACGTGCACGCCTTCATCCGCGGCAAACTGGCCAAGCTGGACAAAGGCGTCGCCGACAAGGTGCAGATCCTCTACGGCGGCAGCGTGAAAGGTTCGAATGCCGTCGAGCTGTTCCAGATGCCCGACATCGACGGCGGCCTGATCGGCGGCGCATCGCTGACTGCGGACGAATTCCTGGCCATCTGCCGGGCGCCCGATCAGAAATAGCGAGTACAATACGCAGGGGCCGCGGGTCCCGGTCGTGAGGCAGTCATTCTATGTACACCCTGTTGTTGATCGTCCAGGTCGCCCTGGCCATTGGCCTGATCGGGTTGATCCTGATACAGCACGGCAAAGGCGCCGACGCCGGCGCTGCCTTCGGTAGCGGCGCGTCGTCGACCGTATTCGGCGCGCGTGGTGCGGGATCCTTCCTGACCCGCACGACCGCCGTGCTTGCCACGCTGTTCATCGCCAACAGCCTGTTGTTGTCGACGCCCTTGATCCTCGGCGACCGCAGCGCCCCGGCCAGCGTGACCGAACGGTTCAACGAGCCGTCCGGCGAACGCGCCCCGGCGCCGTCCGACCTGCCGGATGCGCCGACGGCTCCGGCCAGCGATATGCCGGACGCTCCGACCGCGCCTGGCGATGATCTGCCGGCGGCCCCGCCAGCAGAGTCCGCCCCCGCTTCGGACGCCGGCCAGAATTCCGGGGACAGCCCGGTACCGACGCAGGGCCAGACGCCGGAGCCGGCCCAGCCTTAAATTGAATTCACGCGGACGTGGTGGAATTGGTAGACACGCTATCTTGAGGGGGTAGTGACGAAAGTCGTGAGAGTTCGAGTCTCTCCGTCCGCACCAAATACCGCCCGGAGCAATCCGGGGAGTTTAAAAAACGCCCGCAGAGCAAAAGCTTGCGGGCATTTTTTTTGTCTGGAGCTTTGCCTGTGGCCCCTGCTTTTGTCCAGGTCGCTATGCGCGCGCGAGCGAGTTCGCCACGGCCAAAAGTGACCTCCAGCGGATTGCGGGTTACTGGAAGCCTGCTACATTCACTCTTGTTGCCCAGATAAGGGCTTAGTCACTCACCAGGGATCAGTCGCACACTCGGGCATCCGAGCGGGCGGGGGGAGGGGGCCGCCATGGACCGGACAGTCGTCTGCCTGAAATCGACCGCAGCCGCGGATCTTCTAAGCAGCCAAATCGAGGCGGCGGGTTGGCAAATAGAAGTCGCCGAGGACGTCGAAAGCGCTCACGCGCTCATCCACGAGCGTCGTCATTGCGTCGGACTCATCGAGTTCTCCCGAAAACATCTCAACGGTCAGGCGCGCGGTTTGGAATGGCTGTTGCGTTCGACGCCCGGTACGGGATGGATCGGTCTCACGGCCAGCGACTTGGTGCCCGCATTACTGCAACAAAAACTGATTCCCGGCTTTCTGTTCGATTACCACACGCTACCGCTGGACCCCCTGCGGCTCGTGCACAGCATGGGGCACGCCTACGGCATGGCGCGGGCCAACCGCGTCCGCGGCGCCGGCGATCCTCGGTCACCAGGCGCGCATGGCCTGATAGGCGCAAGCCCCGTGATGGACCAGGTCCTGCGTGATATCCGAAAAATCGCGCTGGTCGATGCGCCGGTGATGTTGAGCGGCGAAAGCGGAACTGGCAAGGAGCTGGCGGCACAAGCGATTCACCGTCTGTCCGAGCGTCGTGACGGCCCTTTCACGGTGGTGAACTGCGGTGCGATCCCGGCCGAGCTGATCCAGTCCGTGCTGTTCGGCCACGAACGGGGCGCATTTACCGGTGCGCATCAGCGGCATATCGGACGTATCGAGGCGGCGCATGGCGGCACGGTTTTCCTGGACGAAATCGGCGATCTTCCCTGTGAGCTGCAAATCAACCTGCTGCGTTTCCTGCAGGAGAGCACGATCGAGAGACTGGGCGGTACCGGCGCTTTGCGCGTCGACGTGCGGGTGATCGCCGCGAGCCACATCGACCTGCAAGAGGCGGCGTCCAAGGGGCATTTCAGAGAGGATCTGTATTACCGGCTCAATGTGCTCAGGCTGCGCATGCCGCCACTGCGGGAACGGCAGTCCGATATTGAATTGCTTGCGCATCACTTCTTCGCCGTGTTTGCCAAGGAACGCCATTGCAACGTCCGCGGTTTCTCTCCGGACGCGCTGGGGGCAATCCGCGAATATCACTGGCCAGGCAACGTGCGGGAACTTATGAATCGGGTCCGCCGCGCCACCATCATGTGCGAGCAAAACCTGATAAGTCCCGCGGCGCTCGATCTCTCCGCGCCGGAGCATGCGCCTTCGGCGCGGACACTGCTTGCCGCGCGCGGTGACGCGGAGCGGCGAGCCATCGAGGCGTCCCTGCGCTCCTGCGGCAACAATATCTCGGAGGCGGCGCGCCGGTTGGGCGTCGCGCGCATTACGCTGTATCGCTTAATGAGGAAATATCAGCTCGCCTGCGGCGCCCGCGATTCGGCCGGCGGAGGATATGCAGGCGAGTAATAGAAGGCCGGCTGGAAGCCGAACTGAAGAAAAAAATCGCAATAATGAAAGAAAAAAAGGGGGGCTGCATGAACCGGGCACTGGTTGCAGTGTTGATCCAACTAGGCGTGCTGAACACGGCTCTCGCCGAGACGGCGGAGACGGACGAGCTTTCCGCCCGCCTGGATCGAATCGTGCAGGACCTGGAGATGGAGCAGCGTTCGACTCGGGAACAGCGCGCGGAACTCGCGCAGCAAAAGCTTGCGTTGGAGCGGCAGGCTATGCTCATCGCGCGGCAGGCCGAGTTGCTCGAGCAGCAGCGTTCTGCGCTGGCGCGTTTGCAGGGTGACGCACTCGCCGACGCGGCACTCGGCGAACTGCGAGGTGGTGCCGCGGCGATCGTCGAACCCGCACCATCCGGTGCGGTGGCCGGCAGCGCGCCGCGGATCCAGTTGAGCCAGGCGGATGCACCCGCGACGGGGGCGCCCGTGGGCAAGGCGCCGCCGAAGTCGGAAGAATCACGCCCCGTCGTGCAGGCGATTCCCGAGTTGGGTGGCGTGCTGACACCCAAGGGCCAGTGGATTATCGAACCGTCCCTGCAGTACTCCAATTCCCAGGTCAACCGGCTCACGTTTCTCGGGGTCGAAATTCTCGAAAGCTTCCTGATCGGCATTCTGGAGGCGCAGGATACCGATCGTGACCTTCTCTCGCTCGGCATAACGGCACGGTATGGACTGACCAATCGACTCGAAATCGAGGCCAAACTCCCCTACATCTGGCGCGACGATACGTTCCGGGCCTCCATACCCGACGTCACCAACGGGGCCGAGATCAGCCGCGATCTGAGCGGCAATGGCTTGGGTGACATCGAGCTGTCCATGCATTATCAGATCAACCGCGGTCAGGGCGGCTGGCCGTTCTTCGTCGGTAACCTGCGCTACAAGTCGGACACCGGCGACGGTCCCTTCGATATTTCGCGTGATGCCAACGGTATCGAGACCGAACTGGCCACCGGGTCGGGGTTCCAGGCAATCGAGCCCAGCCTGACGGTACTGTTTCCGAGCGATCCCGCGGTGTTGTTCGCCAACTTCGGCTACCTGTGGGCACTGGAGGAAGACGTCGACAGGACCTTCGCGAGCGCCGGCGGGGATCCGCACACCATTGGCAAGTTCGACGCCGGCGATGCGGTGCGCACCAGTTTCGGTATGGCCTATGCCATCAATTCCGCGTCATCCTTCACCCTCGGATACAAGCACGACTTCATCCAGCGGACGAAGACCGTTATCAATGACGTGGAACTGACCTCTCCCAGCCTGGACGTGGGCGCACTTCTGCTCGGTTTCAGCCACCGCCTCAATGATCGCGCGAGTCTGAATATGAATCTTGAGCTCGGAGTGACGGCGGATGCCCCCGATATGACGGTGACGTTGCGCACGCCCTTTGCGTTTTAGTCTCGGCGTCTTATCCGCCTGGACTGCGTGTCGCGCAGACGGTTCAGTGTCGTGGCAGATGCAGTCGCTCGCGCGGATGCTGCGCCGAAGCATTCGCGCCGTGCGGCCCGTGCCTAACGTCTGCCGGCGTTCAGTCTGCTGTTGAAGACAATGCTGCGTATGGAGTCGCGCATCTGTTCGAAGTTGCGCACCGTCACGTTGACGTTCAACTCCTGCCGAAGCTCGCGACCATTCGCTTGATTCAGCACCACGCTGGTAATGCGCTCGCGGGTTGCCTCGTGCAATGCGACGATCGCGCCGGTCCGGTCGTCGATCAGAATGCCGGTGGCGTCCTTCAGTCCGGAGAGATCGATACCGGGTAAATCGAGTTGTGCAGGTGTCGGGCCACGACCCCCGCCCAGCGCTTGTACCGTTCCTCCGGTCCCGGTGACTGGTGCGGACGCGGGCGCGGGCGCGCCCCGATCCGAGGAGTCCGCGCCGCGCGGAGAAGTAACAGGCAGGTTCGTGAGATCCACGGGCAGGTGTTCGGTGGATACGCCGGCGGCGGTATAGCTTATGAGTGACTCCAGTGCGAGTCGGCCGTCCACGAAGGTGCGCAGCTGGGCACCGAACTCGAATTCCAGTCCCCCGAAGTCGAAGCCTCCACGCATCGCTTGCAATTCTTCCGCGCTCACCGCAGGAAGCTCGCCAAAAACGTCGGGTGTACCTGCGCGAGTGGGCGTGGCCGCGGTCGCGGCCCCGACCGCCGTCAGCACGATCAAAGCGCGTCGACCGCGCCATGCATGTCGGAGCAGCCTAAAGATCGCCTCGGGTTTCATGACATATCACCTCCCGAGCTCGTTACGTCCCGGCAAGTTGAGGGTGAACATCCCGATATCGCTACGGTCGACGCCTCGCGCGACGGGCGCCGCAGGCCATGCCCGCCAGTCGCGTTCGTCGTTGAAGTGGCGGCGCGCCACATCGCTGCGATTACGTGCGGCGAGCAGCACGCCGTTCCATATCCGTTCGAAGTCGGCGCGGTCGATCGCAACCGAGCCTGCCGCCGGATCGGCCAGCAGAACCCGCCCACCACGGACGCCCCGGACGACGACGAAATGGCGATAACCCCGGGTATTGACCAGGGCGATGCCGGGCACTCCGATCTCGCTCAGCCGATCGACGCTGACCCGGAAGCCGTCCGAACGGAGGCCTTTGCTGTCCAGGAAGCGTTTCATGTCGAGCATGGAGAACCCTTCCCGGCGAATCTTCTCCTGGTCGCCGGATCGATACATGAATTCGAAACTTTCCGCTTCTCCGACCGGCTGTTCGTAATGATAGGTGAGCAACGTCGCCACGGCCGCGGAGCCGCAGCTGAAGTCGTATTGTTGCCGGACCACGTTCTCCAGCCGCGTCTCCTGAAGACTCGTGACCGGGACGGAGAATACGCCTCCGGCCCACGGGATACGCAGATTGCCGGCGAGTGCCGCCGAAGTCGTAAGAAGCAGGCAGGCTGCCAAGCCGACGACCCGATGGCACCGGGCAGCCGCACGTG
>JBAYTM010000175.1:0-5547 GCA_041675685.1 Thiohalobacteraceae bacterium | reverse complement strand
GCCTCGCCGAGCCGGATCATTTCGGCCAATCCACGGGTGATGAGCGCTGCGCGGCTGTTGGCGCCGAAGCCCAGGCCGTCTGAGATGCCCGCGGCAATGGCGAGCACATTCTTCAAGGCGCCGCCGAGTTCGACGCCGATGCGATCGGTGCTGGTATAGGCGCGGAAGGTCGGGCCGCGCAGCAAGGCGGCGAAATGTTCGGCCACCGCCGCGTCGCTGCCTGCGACCGTCGCCGCGGTCGGCAGGCCGGCGGCGACTTCGCGGGCGAAGGTCGGGCCGGAAATGATCGCGTGTGGCGTCGTTGCCGAAAGGATCTCGTCGGCAATCTCGTGCAGCAGTTTGCCCGAGGCCATTTCGAGCCCCTTGGTTGCCCAGGCGACGGACGTATCTGTGTGCAATCGCGGCCGCAACGCCGCAAGAACTTCGCGGAAGGCATGGCTGGGCACGACGACCAGGACGTCGGCGCGCTCGGCAAGCGCGACATCGAGGTCGTCGCAGACGCTCAAAAGGTCGGGGAATACCGCCTCGGGCAGATAGCGCGCATTGCGCCGGGTGCGGTGCAGCTCCGCCATGACCGGCGGTTCGTTACCCCAAAGGCGTACCTGGTGGCCATTGCGCGCCAGCAGGATGGCGAGCGCCGTGCCCCAGGAGCCGGCGCCGAGGACGGCGATGGGGCGCGCGGTCATCTGCTGCCGGTCCGCTCAGTGCTGGGCCTGGTTGGGATCGACCACCTGCGCCTGGACCTTTTGGGCCTGTTGCGCGAACAAGGCGTCAAAATTGATGGGTGCCAGCACCAGCTGCGGAAAACCCCCGCGTGCGACCAGATCGGAGACGGTCTCACGCGCATACGGATACAGCGTGCCGGGACAGAAGGCGCCGAGCATCGGCGGCAGTTCGGAGTCGGCAAAGCCCTTCATCGCGAAGATCCCGGCCTGCTGCACCTCCACCAGGTAGGCGGTGGTTTCGCCGAGCTTGGCGGTGACGGTGAGCGACAACACCACTTCGTGGACGTCATTGGCGATCTTGTTGGCCTGGCTGTTCAGCTCGAGATTGATTTCGGGCTTCCACTCCTGTGTGAACACCGCCGGCGAGTTCGGTGTTTCGAACGACATGTCTTTCACGTAGATCTTCTGGATGCCGAAGTTCTTTTGGGAGGCGTCGGTAGAGTTCTGTTCTGCCATGGGGGGTTCCATTTTGTTGATGAGTCGTTGGCCGTGGCCATCGCGTGCGGCTTCAGTCGCGCGCGGCCATTATGCCAGAAGGCTATCGCAGGTGCGGATCGACCCAGGCCAACAGGCTGTTCAGGTCCATAGCGCCGGAGGTGCGGACGATTTCCCGTCCGCCCGGGCCGAACAGAATCAGCGTCGGGATACCGCGGATGCCCAACTGCGCGGCCAGGCTCTGATCACGATCGGTATCGAGTTTGGCCAGCCGGACCCGGGGTTCGAGCCGGGCGGCGGCCTGTTCGAACACCGGTGCCATGGCCTTGCAGGGCCCGCACCAGGCGGCCCAGAAATCCACCAGCGTCGGCAGGTCGCTGCGGTCCAGGTGGCGTTGCAGGCGCGCCCCGTCCAACGCCAATGGCGTACCCGTGAACAGCGGCTGGTGGCATTTTCCGCACTTGGCGCCGGCACCGAGGCGGTCGCGCGGTACGCGGTTGACGCTGTCGCAATGCGGGCAGACGAGGTGTAAGTCGGTGCTCATCGCTGGGTGGTTACGCGGAACTGGTGAGTAAGGGGTCCAGCCGACCCTGATTTTCCAGAGCGTACATATCGTCGCAGCCGCCCACGTGGAAATCGCCTATGAAGATCTGGGGGACGCTGGTGCGGCCGCTGCGCTCGATCATCTCCGTGCGCAGTCCGGGATCCAGATCCACACGCACATCAGTATAGGCGACGCCCTTGCGCTCCAGGAGCATGCGCGCCCGCACACAGTAGGGACAAAAACCGGTGCTGTACATCAGGACCTTGGGCATTGCGCTACTTCTTGGTCACCGGCAGGTTGGCGTTCTGCCAGGCAACGATGCCGCCCGCCAAGTTGTAGACCGAGGCGAATCCCTGTTTGCGCAGCAGCGCGGCGGCGCTGTTGGAGCGTTGGCCGCTGCGGCAATAGGCGACCAAGGTGCGGTCGCGGAACTTCTCAAGGTCGGACAGTCGCTTGTTGAGCTGCCCCAGGGGGATATGCACCGCGTTGGCGATATGCCCCTGCTGAAACTCACGGTCCTCGCGCACATCGAGGACCACGGCGTCCTCGTCGTTGATGGTTTGAGTGGCCGCGTGCGGCCCGAGTTGCGGTGCGCCGTACAGGCGACTGCGCACCTCGTTGGCGATCAGCAAGATCAGCACGGCAACGAAGGACAGGCTCAAGGCCCAATGATTGACAACGAATTCGGTCAAACGGCTGACGGTATCCATACGGCAAGGGTACCCAAATAAGAAGCGGTCGGAAAAAAGGCGTCCAGTGTGTTAAATCGACGGTGACGGGCGTCCGCGCCCGGCGCTGCTCTAGTCGCGTCGTACCGCGACTGCTACTGCCGCGAACAGAAGACGTCGCGCATCATACCGATCAGCCGCAGAGTGCGGGAATCGCCGACGCGATAAAAAACGCGGTTGGCATCCTTGCGCGAAGCGAGAATGCCTTTGTCACGGAGAATTGCCAGATGTTGGGAAATATTGCTCTGCGAGGTGCCGACGTGTTCGACGATGTCCTGCACGCTGACTTCCTGATCCCCCAGCGTGCAGAGGATCTTCAGTCGCAGAGGGTGGGACATCGCCTTGAGCGAGCGCGAGGCCCGCTCAATATCGTCGTCTTGGGTGATCAGATCTTCGTGGATGGCGTTTACACTCATCGGGTCAACCTCGAGCGGCGATCGGCACAGACTACAGGGTTGTAATAGTTCTAACATCAGGTGCAGTGCCCTTCATAACTAAAACACTATACAATAATAAACCTTTTAAGGAAGCTGACAACGACGCTCGCGCCCCGCAGCAATCCGCGTCCACGGCACCCCCAGCCGACCGGTCGCCGCCTGTGGTGACGCGCGGAGATTCGGGTTAGACTTATTCTAAATCTCTCGAGGAACGCCGAGCTAGCGCATGTCTGCCATCCCCAAACCCATGGTTCTGCTCATCCTGGACGGGTGGGGCTATTCGGAAGATACCCATTTCAACGCCATTGCCGCCGCGCGCAAACCGGTATGGGACCGGTTATGGGCGAACTATCCGCGCACCCTGATCCGTACCTCGGGCGCCGCGGTCGGTTTACCGGGCGACCAGATGGGCAACTCGGAGGTCGGCCATCTCAATCTAGGTTCCGGGCGGGTGGTCTACCAGGAATTCACCCGCGTCAGCCGCTCCATCAAGACCGGCTCCTTTTACAATAACAAGACCCTTACCGACGCCGTCGATCTGGCCATCGCCAACGACAAGGCCGTGCATATCCTCGGGCTGCTTTCGCCGGGCGGGGTACACAGCCACGAAGAGCATATTCACGCCATGATCGAGCTGGCGGTGAAGCGTGGCGCCAAACGGGTCTATCTGCACGCCTTCCTGGACGGTCGCGATACGCCGCCGCGCAGCGCGACGACGTCCATTCGGCTCATGGAAGAGCGATTTTCGGAGTATGGCGGCGGTCGCTTTGCGTCGATCATCGGCCGTTACTTCGCAATGGACCGCGATCATCGCTGGCCGCGTATCCAGGCGGCCTACGATCTGATCACCCAGGGCAAGGCCGGCTTCCAGGCGCCGACCGCGCTCGCCGGCATCGAGGCCGCGTACGCGCGCGACGAGGGCGACGAGTTCGTTCAGGCGACGGCGATCGTGCCGCCCGGAACCACACCGGTCAGCGTCGAGGACGGCGACGTCATGGTGTTCATGAACTACCGTTCCGATCGCGCCCGGCAGATCACCCGCCCCTTCATCGAGCCGGCGTTCGACGGTTTTCACCGCGCGGTGTTTCCGAAGCTCGCCCGGTTTGTCAGCCTGACCGAATACAACGAAGAATTCGCCGTGCAGGTCGCCTTTCCTCCCGAGCGGTTGCAGAACGTCCTGGGCAGCTACCTGTCGCACCTCGGCCTGCGCCAATTGCGCCTGGCCGAGACCGAGAAATATGCCCATGTGACCTTTTTCTTCAATGGCGGACTCGAAGAGCCTTTCATGGGCGAAGACCGCGTGCTGGTGCCGTCGCCGCAAGTGGCGACCTACGACCTGAAGCCCGAGATGAGCGCCGTGCTGGTGACCGACCGTTTGGTCGAGGCGATCGACAGCGGCAAGTACGACGTCATCGTCTGCAACTATGCCAATCCCGACATGGTCGGCCATACCGGCAATTTCGACGCCGCGGTCAAGGCGATCGAGACCATCGACCTCTGTCTCGCGCGGGTAGAGGAAGCCTTGCGCCGGGCCGGCGGCGAAGCGCTGCTCACGGCCGACCACGGCAACGCGGAAAAGATGCAGGGCGATGACACCGGGCAGGCGCATACCGCGCACACCACCAATCTGGTGCCGCTGCTGTATCTCGGCCGCCCCGCCCGGCTCAATGGAAACGGCGCGCTCTGCGATGTGGCGCCAACGCTGTTGAGCCTGATGGGACTCCCGCAACCCCCGGAGATGTCAGGCACCTCGCTGGTCGAGCTGCAGACGGACACTACCGCAGCGCCGGAACTGGAGAGCCGTGGCGCCTGATCCGCGGCGGCGTCCGCGCGGCCGTTCGGCGGCCTGCGCTCTGGTCGTCGCCTTCCTGATCGCTCCGGCCCTGGCCGCCTCCAAAGATGCCGGACAGGCCGACGCCGAACTGCGCGACCTGCGTGCCCGCATGACCGAACTGCAACGGCAACTCGAGGCCGCGCGCACCAAGGAATCGGCGTATAGCCGCGAGGTGCGCGAGGTCGAGCAGCGCATCGGCGGGTTGCAACGCGACCTTCAATCCCTCAAACAGCAGCTGCGCGAAGGCGAGCAACAACTCGCGGCGCTGGAGCAGGAGTACCGCCACGCGAACGGCGCGCTGGAACGCGAGCGGGGCCTGCTCGCGCGCCAGTTGCGCGCCGCCTACCTGATGGGCCGCCAGGAACAGGTCAAGCTGCTGCTCAACCAGGAAGACCCGGCACGCCTCGGGCGCACACTGATCTATTACCGCTACCTCAACGGCACCCGACTCCAGCGCATCGCCAAGGTCGAGAGCCTGCTGCAGCAGTTGGACACCGTGCAGCGACAGATCGCCGAGCAGCGCGATGCATTGACCCGGCAGGAGGCCCGGCAGGCGGAGGAACTGGAGAAGTTGGCGGCGGAACGGCTGCGCCGCGAAGGCCTGCTGGCCGAGCTGCAAAAGGAAATCCGCGCCCAGGGCGGCCAGCTGGCCAAGATGCAGAAGGACGAAAAACAGCTGCAGCGGCTGGTCGATGGGCTGCAGCGCGCCTTGGCCGAGGTCGCACTGGTGCCCGGTGGCAAACGCGAGCCCTTCGCCAAACTCAAACGCAAAATGCCCTGGCCGGTGTCCGGCGAGCTGGCCGCGAGCTTCGGCGACCGCCGCGAGGTCGGCGCACTGCGTTGG
>JBAYTM010000174.1:0-5579 GCA_041675685.1 Thiohalobacteraceae bacterium | reverse complement strand
GAAGGACGCAGCATGACCGATACGACACCCCGGCGGCGCCTGCGCTGCGCCGTCTACACCCGCAAATCCAGCGAGGAAGGGTTGGACATGGAGTTCAACAGCCTCGACGCCCAGCGCGAGTCCGGCGAAGCCTATGTCGCCAGCCAACGCGCCGAAGGCTGGGTCTGCATGCGTGAACGCTATGATGACGGCGGGTATTCGGGCGGCACGCTCGATCGGCCGGGGCTGAAGATGCTGATCGAAGATGTCGAGGCTGGGCTGGTCGACGTGATCGTGGTCTACAAGATCGACCGTCTGTCGCGATCCCTCATGGACTTCGCCAAGTTGGTCGAGGTGTTCGACCGGCACGGGGTCACGTTTGTGTCGGTGACGCAGGCGTTCAATACCACCACGTCGATGGGCCGCCTGACGCTGAACATCCTGCTATCATTCGCCCAGTTCGAGCGCGAGGTCACCGGCGAACGGATCCGCGACAAGTTCGCTGCCAGCCGTGCCAAGGGTATGTGGATGGGCGGGTTCGTGCCGATGGGCTACGATGTGGTTCATCGCAAGCTGCTGATTAATGAACCGGAAGCCGCCACGGTGCGGGGCATCTTCGAGCGGTTCGTCGAACTGGGATCAGCCACGATGCTGACGCGCGAACTGGTAGCGAACGGCGTCCTTAACAAGCGCGGCAAGCCGATCGACAAGGGATTCCTCTACAAGCTGCTGCGCAACCGGGTGTATATCGGCGAGGCCGTGCACAAGGGCACCAGCTATCCCGGCGAACATCGGGCCATCATCGACCAGCCGCTGTGGGATCAGGTGCATGCCATATTGCAGGAGAGCCCCCGGCAGCGGGCGGCCAACACCCGCACCCAGACCCCAGCGCTGCTGAAGGGGCTGATCTTCACCGCCACCGGCATCGCCATGACGCCGACCGCCACCAAAAAGGGCAGCCGCCTGTACCGCTACTACACCTCGATGGACGCAATCCGGAATCGCGCGGGCGAAGGCACCGACGGGTTTGTCCGGCTCAACGCCGGGATGGTCGAGGGCGCTGTCATCCAGCACATCCGGTCGCTTCTGCGCACGCCAGAGATTGTTACGCGGGCAGTGGAAACCGCGCGCCGCACTGACCCCGACATCGACGAGCATGATGTTGTCACCGCGCTGGCCGGGTTTGATGGTCTCTGGGAATCGCTTTTCCCGGCCGAACAGGCACGTATCGCGCGGCTGCTGATCGAGCGGGTCACGGTCAGCAGCGACGGCCTCGCGGTAGACCTGCGTACCGAGGGCCTCGGATCGGTCATCCGCGAAATGGTCGCGCCGAAACAGGAGTTGGCAGCATGAGCGCGCCCACCACCATGCGGGTGTTCATCCCGCTCACCATCCGCAAGCGCAACGGGCGGCCGAAGATTATGCCGCCAGCCGATATGGTGCCGGACACCGGCGGCGTGGATCCGCATGTGCTGAAGGCGATCGCCAAGGCATGGAGCTGGCGGCGGAAGCTGGAATCGGGCGCGGCAGTTACACTTTCCGATATCGGTCGGACTGAAGACGTGACGCCGGCATACGCTGGCAGGATGCTGAAGCTAGCCTATCTCGCACCAGCTGTGCTGGAGAAACTGCTGATTGCGCGTGTCCCGCCGGCGGTGTCGGTGAAGGTCTTGGCGGCGGCGGCGGAGTTGCCCTGGGTAGAACAAGAGGAAATAGTGTTCGGCGCAAGGGGCTGAAATGGCTTTGGCTTCTCGGTAAAACCCTGTCGCCACCCCCGGAAGTACAATCGCCTTATCGCACAGCGCCATGGATCAGCTCTACTTTGCAGAGCAGAATTCTCTTTCAAATTCTGGGCAAGGTGGTATTAGGGTTCTGCTTACGTCGCATGCGACGGATAATCGGCAGCTATATGCCACCTCTTATCCCTTTCTAGCACTACTAAAGCCGGGATGCGCCGCTGTTGGCGTATGCCCGTCATACATGGGATAAAGGATTATCCATATGACTACCGGAACCGTGAAATTTTTCAATGTCGACAAGGGCTATGGCTTCATCGCGCCGAACGGCGGCGGCAACGATGCCTTCGTGCATATCTCGGCCGTTGAACGCGCCGGTATGCGCACCCTCGACAAGGATCAGAGCGTTTCATACGAGCTGGAGACCGATCAGCGAGGCAAGACCTCTGCCGTGAATCTTCAGGCAGCCTGATTTTCTGGCGGCGGGATGTATCAACACCCGCCGCCATTTAAATATGCGCCAGCAATGCCGCCCATAACCTGGGTGCATGATGGCGAGAAAATCCGCCATACTCTGGCTCGTACTCATATCGTTTAGGTGACTTGCCCGGTGGCAGCGCCGGTAACGCTCTATGATCTCCATCTACCAAACATCTCGATGGCTTGGGGTGCGGGAGTAATCCCCCTTCGTGTCGAGTATGTGCATTGCACTTGCCCGCATCGTAAACGTTCAAAGCGCAACAAGCGGAAAGCTGGGCATGCAGCTCGGAATTCAAGCCTTTGGCAAAAGAAGAACTGCTGACGATAGAAGGCTTCATCGAGGAAATTCTTCCCGATGGACGCTTCGCCGTCCGGCTCGATAACGAGCACAAGATCATTGCTTATACAGCCGGCAAGATGCGCAAATTTCGCATCCGCTCGGTCGTGGGCGACCGCGTACATCTCGAAATGACGCCCTACGATCTCACCAAGGGTCGGATCGTCTTTCGTGAGCGCACACCCGGCCAGGCTGGCCCGCCGAAACGGCGAAGCAATTTCAGAAAATAACTATTTCGCGGCTAGTGCCGCGGATTGAGGGTATAATGCTTATTCACAAATGGGGCGCACATAGCTTCCCCACGACCAAGACTTTCACCAACGACAATTCAGATCTTCGCACCTCTGCACAAGATATTGGCGAAGGCCAGTTATCCAGGGAAGATCTTCGCGCTCTCGTGGCGGCAATGATCGATTGAGTGCGATTGCAAACGAAAAGGTACACATGATGCAAGGTTACAGAGAACCCGGTTATCAGGACCGCGTGGCAATTGCGCAAAGTGCGAAGAACAAAGCGCTTGCACAAATGAACAGCAGGCCAGCCATTGATCCTACTGAACGTGCTCGCCGCATCGCGAATCAAGCAGCCAAGGACGAAGCGCAGCGGATCAAACGCGTCGCTGCTCAAGAGGCGAAGAGCGCGACTCAAGCCGCCAAGTCAGCTGAGCAAAGTGCAAAGCACGAGCGGGATCGTGTGGCCGCCGAGATGGCACTGGCCGCCCAGCCGCGCGTCCTTACTGAGGCAGAGCTGAAAGCCGCGCGAGATTTAAAGTACGCGGCGCGCAAAGCACGCAAGACGGGACGATCCTGAACATAGGAACCCGGCGCGCTGTCGCCGTATCTCCGATGACGTTTCGAACCGAGGGTCAGCCTTGGGAGATGCGCCCCAGAAGGGCGGAATTTGCAAACTGTTGAGGTCTACCCACGAACCCTGGAGTTGATGCCTGTGGCGCTTACCTATGAATTCCTCATCGCACGTGCCGAGCAAGCAGCGCAGGAAGCTGCCTGCGCCCTACTGGAAAATGTGCGGGAACGCTCATTACGCTCAGAGACGGCATGGCGTGGCATAGCCCATCAGGTCCTCGAAGTCGCGCGCAACCGGGAGCTGGCGCAACTTGAGAGAAGTTTGCTGCAACTTGCGCCTGTAATATGACAAGGTAGCCGCAAGTACCAAGGCTGCATTGTTAACCTGCCTTTGCATTGGGCCACTGCCAGCGCGGCTGAATAGACGGCCTTGACCGCCAGGCGCCTTGGTGATCTCGACCTACTTCGCCCAATCCTTTGCACCCGCCTACGCTAAACAACTCAATCGCGCTTTCCTGTTGAGAGCCAGTGGTGGAAGGATCCGAAATGGACGATATGCCCCGCCTTGTCGCAAAGAATCTCATTGAGGCTCACGAGGCGTTTCACGTATCCGCGATCAATGGGATTGTCAGTCTCGCTAACATCCTGCGTAAGCGAAGCCTCCTAACCGACGCTGAGGCGTCGGCCATGTACGAGAGCATGAGCTTGCCGCTCGGGCTGCCGAAATATGCCGAAAACCCCGATGTTCAGGATATTCAGTCGAACCTTGATCGGTTGTTTGCCGTGGTCGTGGAACCTAAGTAGCCGGGCCCAGGACAAGCCACGTCGTATTCGGCGGTGACAAATCGGTATTGATTGACGAATCGGCGTCGTGATGTTCATGGTGTGTTCCATTTACAGTTTGGAACCCACCGCCGTGCTGCGTTTTGCCGATCTCCCGCTAAAACTCGAACTCCCGCTGTTCAGCGCCCAGGTGCCGGCCGGGTTTCCGAGCCCGGCGGACGACCACATCGAAGGCAAGCTCGACCTCAATGAGCACCTAGTAAGGCGCCCGGCCGCAACGTTCTTCGTGCGCGCGTCGGGTGAATCCATGCGCGGTGTCGGGATCTTCGATGGCGATCTGCTGATCATCGACCGGGGCGTCACCCCGCAGCCCGACGACATCGTCATTGCCATTCTGCAGGGCGACCTCACCGTTAAACGGCTCAGGAAGGTCGGCGGGCAGTGGCATTTGGCGGCCGAGAACAAGGATTATCCATCACTGCCGATGGGCGAAGGGGACTGCGAGGTCTGGGGCGTCGTGACCCATAGTATCCGGCGCCACTGTGGCCGCTGATGGCCACCTTCGCGCTGGTCGACTGCAACAACTTCTACGCATCCTGTGAGCGGCTTTTCCAGCCCCGCCTGCGGGGCCGGCCGGTGGTTGTCCTGTCCAACAACGACGGCTGTGTCATTGCGCGGTCGAACGAGGCCAAGGCACTGGGCGTCGGCATGGGCGCACCGATGTTCAAGATCCGCAAGCTGGTCGAGGAACACGACATTGCGGTCTGTTCCTCGAACTATGCGCTCTACGGCGATATCTCCGAGCGGGTGATGAGCGTGCTGGGCTCAAGCGCGCCCGCCCACGAAGTCTACAGCATAGACGAATGCTTCCTCGATCTCGATCGGCTGGGCGTGCCGGATCTGACCGATTGGTGCCGGCACCTGCGGGAACAGACGCTTCAATGGACTGGAATCCCGGTATCCGTCGGCGTCGGGCCGACCAAGACCCTGTCCAAGCTGGCCAACCGCCTGGCCAAGAAATCAGCCAAGGCGGGCGGCGTGCTCGACCTCTCGCATCATCCACAGTGGATCGATGCCGCGCTCCGAAAGACGCCAGTCGGCGATGTCTGGGGTGTGGGACGGCGCTGGACGGTCATGCTCGAAGAGCGTGGCATTCACACAGCCCATGACTTTGCCAACGCCCCCGACGGCTGGGTGCGCCAGCGAATGGGTGTTGTGGGACTGCGCACGGTCCATGAATTGCGCGGGCTGGTCTGCCATGCGCTCGACGACCAGCCGCCACCCAAGCAGACGACCTGCTGCTCGCGCACCTTCGGCACGGCGATTTACGACAAGGCACAGGTCCACGATGCCATCATGAGCTTCGCGGAACGGGCCGCCGAAAAGGTCCGCCACGCCGGACAGGTCGCGGGTGCGGTGCAGTTGTTCATCAAGACCGATCCCTTCGCCCAAGATGCACCG
>JBAYTM010000173.1:0-5588 GCA_041675685.1 Thiohalobacteraceae bacterium | reverse complement strand
TAACGCGAGGTGCCCATGATGGTGCCGGTGGTGCCCATGGCGCTGACGAAATGGGTGATGCGGCCGCCTGTGTCCCGCCAGATCTCCGGGCCCGTACCGACGTAGTGCGCCTCGGGATTGTCCGGGTTGGAAAACTGGTCGAGCACCTTGCCCTTGCCCTCGGCCTGCATCTGCATGGCCAGATCGCGGGCCCCTTCCATGCTTTGTTCCCGCGACACCAGCACCAGCTCGGCGCCGAACGCGGCCATGGCCTGGCGCCGTTCCACGCTCATGTTGTCCGGCATGATCAGCATCAGACGGTAACCCTTGATGGCCGCGGCCATCGCCAGGGCGATTCCGGTGTTGCCGCTGGTGGCCTCGATCAGGGTGTCGCCCGGTCGGATTTCTCCCCTTTTTTCCGCCTGTTGAATCATATACAGCGCGGGCCGGTCCTTGACCGAACCGGCCGGGTTGTTGCCTTCCAGTTTGACCAGAATGCGGTTTCCGACGCCCGCTTGCAGGCGTTGCAGACGCACCAGCGGGGTATTGCCGACGAAATCTTCGAGGGTGGGGAAATCCATGGCGCCAGAGTGTACTGCATGCGGCCGCGGGGGCAGAAGCGCCGCGGTTCCGGACTTTGACGCGCGGGCGCCTGAGGCGGCACCATAGCGGGCGACGGCCGCACCGAGACGGCCGACTCCTCCCAGAGTACATCTACGCAGGAAAGCCTATGAAACAGCACGCCCTCCTCCCCGTGCGACGGCGCGTTGCGCTCGTCCTCTTGTTTTGCCTGTCGAGCGGTTCTGTATCCGCCGCGCCGGAGGATTCCGGGCCCGACATGCTGGCCGGAGAAGATTATTTCTTCGACCAGGTGCCGGTCGTGCTGTCGGCTACGCGCCTCGCGCAGCCGCAGTACGAGGCCCCGGTCGCGGTCAGCGTCATCGACCGCAGCATGATCGAGGCCAGCGGCGCACTGGACATCCCCGACCTGCTGCGGCTGGTGCCCGGATTTCAGGTCGCCCACGCCAAGGGCCATACCGCGTCGGCAACCTATCACGGGCTCGCCGACGAACATGCGCGCCGTATGCAGGTGCTGGTCGACGGCCGGCCGGTCTACGGCCCGGCGCTCGGCGGTGTGCGTTGGACCGACCTGCCGCTGGACGTCAAAGACGTCGAGCGCATCGAGGTGGTGCGCGGTCCGAACTCGGCCGCGTTCGGTTCCAACGCCTTTCTCGGCGCCATCAACATCATCACCCAGCATCCCACACAGCTTAGCGGTACCGAGCTGAGTCTGCTGCGTGGCAACAAGGACACCAGCAAGGCGCTGCTGCGTCACGGCGACAGAATGGGCAAACTCGATTACCGCATGACGCTGGGTTATCGGCGCGCTGAGGGCTTCAAGGCCCGCACCGATCTTGGGCCACCGGAGCCGTCAAAGGGCACCCGGTACTACCGCGATCCGCTCAATGACGGTATGCGCGTGTCGTTGTTCAACGTCCGCGGCAGCTATCAGCTTTCCGCGCAGGATTCGCTCGAGTTCATGGGCGGTTACAACGGCGGCCCGCGCGGCGAAGGGGAATTCGGCGCGGTCGTGGATGCCCCACGTGATCGCGAGGTGCAAAGCCACTTTCAGCAGATCGTCTGGCGCCGGAGTCCATCGCCCGACCAGGAGACCCGCGTACAGTTTTATCACACCTACATGAAACACAGTGAGCGCACCGAAGCGCTTCTGTCGGAGATCGCCGCCGAAGAAGGCGTCCCTTTTGCGTATGTACTTTCACTGTTCCCGGGGCATACCGATGAGCAGGTGACGACCGATTTTGGCGTATCCGAAGAACGCTTCGAGGTCGAAGGGCAGCAGAGTTTCAGCATGTCGCCGGCCACCCGGCTGGTATGGGGCGCCGGCGCCCGCCTGGATCGCGTCGGCGGAAAGGACTGGTACGACCGGGACGACCTCATCGAGTCCAGGCTCTACCGTGTCTTCGGCAATCTGGAATGGCGTGCCTATGCCGCCGGCACGGTCAACCTGGGCGCGATGCTCGAAAACAGCAGCCTGGTCGGCACCCAGCTTTCCCCACGGGTAGCGCTGAATCACCAGGTGAATACCGACCACGGGGTGCGGGCAAGCGTGTCGCGTGCGCTGCGCCTGCCGACAATCTATGAAGATCGGGCGAGCGGCACGGTGTCCTTCAATAACGGTGATCTCATCAACCGATTTAACCAGGGAAACCCCGATCTCTCGCCGGAACGAATGGTCTCCTATGAGCTCGGCTATCTGGGCCGGATTCCCAGGCTGCACACCACCCTGGACATCAAGCTCTTCCACGATCGGCTCAAAGACCGCATCTCGGCGCCGAAAAATCACTACTTTCCGGATCTCGACAACAAGATGTTTCTTTTCACCAATACCGGCAGCCTCCTTACGAACGGCGTCGAGGCGACACTCAGCTACCGCCCGGAGAAACGCACCATGCTGTTGTTCAACTGGGCATACGCCAAGGCCAAGGGGAAGGCGCTCAATTCTTACGCGAACCCGCTGGCGCAGCCCAAGCCCTCGAGAATCCGCTACGAAGACCTCGGTGACGACGTGCCGACGCATACCTACAGCCTCTTCGGCATGCACCGACTACCGGGGCAGGTGGACATCAGCGCACTCTACTACCGCGTCGGCGCCATGCAGTGGCTGGGGGATGGCGACCGTCACAGGCAGCAGGACCGTCTGGATCTGCGCGTCGCCAAACACTTCCAGTATGCCGGGACCCGCAGCAGCCTCGCGCTCGTGGTACAGAACGCACTCGATGAATATATGGAGTTTCGCGAGGATAACGTGTTCGACACCCGCGTTTACGTCGAACTGGCATTAGCCCTGCCCTGATGCGGAGACTTACTCGCCAACCGCCATGACCCCGCTTCACGTCCATGCGCCGATGCATACGGGACCAAGGTCCGGCGCCGCCATTGCGTGGGCGTGCTGGCTTGGGGTGCTCGCGTGCCTGGCGCCCTGGACCGCGATGGCGGATCCGGCGCGGGTACAGGTGTTGCTCAGCGAGACCGGTGGGGCCTACAGCGAGCTGATGACGGCGCTCGAGCGACGGCTCGATGCGCAGGCGGCTCAACCGGTGGAGCTGCGGGTGCGCCAAATTCCCGAAAGCTACGCCGAGCTTGCGGGCGTTCTGGCGGAAACGCCCGACTTGGTCGTGCCGGTCGGCGTTCGTGCCGCCGCATTGGCGCTGCGCGCGGCCGGGAACATCCCGACCCTGAGTCTGCTGGTCCCGTACGACAGTTACTTCACGCTGCTGGAGAACGCGTCTCCTGCAACGCCGCAAGAACCCTCGCTTCGCAGCGCCATCTTTCTCGACCAGCCTTTTGAGCGGCAACTCGATTTGCTGCGGCTGTTATTGCCCAAAGCCAGCCGAGTGGGCACGCTCGCGGGCCCCAACTCGTCCCGGCGCATCGCCGAGTTGCAAAGGCTCAGCGCACAACGCGGCTTGCAACTGACCATCGAGCCCGTCAAGAGCGGCGACAACCCGGTCGCCGCCTTGGCGCGTCTGCTCGATCGCAGCGAGGTGTTGCTGGCTTTGCCCGACCAAAGCATATTCAACCGCGCCAGCTTGCAGGCAATCCTGTTGACCACCTATCGCAGCGATGTACCGGTCCTCGGGTTTTCGCGTGCTTATGTGAACGCGGGCGCCTTCGCCGCGGTACACTCGAGTGCACGACAGATCGGTGAGCAGGCAGGCGAGTGGATCGCCGCGCTGGCCAATGCCGATCACTGGCGGCTCGGCACCCCGCGCTACCCGGACTATTATTCGCTGACGGTCAACACGCGCGTCGCACAGTCGCTTGGCATCAAGGTTACAGACGAGGTTTCTCTGTTGGAACAACTCCAGGCACTGGAGCCGCCACGGCCATGAAAACTCCAGGCATCCACAGCCGTATTCTGCTGACCACGCTGTTGCCCACCATTGTCATCGCGACCGTGCTGGGATCCTATTTCATTCATACCCGCATTCGCGACCTGGGCGAGGCCCTGTTCGACCGCGGCAACGCCATTGCCAACCAGCTGGCACCCGCCAGCGAGTACGGCGTCTTCGCTGGCAACCACGAGATACTACAGACGATCGCCGACTCCGCGCTTCGCGAGCCGGACGTGGTGCGTATCGCGATCGTCGATCGCACCCATCGGCCACTGGTGCAGGCGCAAGCTCCAACCAGCGCCGACGCGCAACCGGGCGATCTGCTGGACTTCGAGGCGCCGATCAGCATTCAGCGGCTGGCGGTGAGCGATTACGAAGAGCCGGCGGATCTGCGCCACGGACACCCGATCGGCTGGGTGCGCGTCTCGTTGTCGCGCGAAGAGACCCGCGAGCGTCAACGTCAGGTCGTGTTGACCAGTGGGCTCATCACGCTTTCGGTCCTCACGCTGAGTCTGATCTTCGCCCTGCGCGTCAGTCGCAGCGTCGCGCGTCCCATGCTGGAGTTGACCCAGGCGGTACAGCGGCTCGGCGCCGGCGATCTGCGCGTGCGGGTGCGCGAACAATCGACCGGCGAACTGGGCATGCTGGAACGCGGCATCAACGGCATGGCCGGTGCCCTGGAGGCCGCGCATGCGGAGTTGCAGGATCAGGTCGATCAGGCCACCGTGGAATTGCGCGAGACCCTGGAGGCGGTCGAGATCCAGAACGTGGAACTGGACCTGGCCCGCAAACGCGCGTTGCAGACCAGTCGCGAGAAATCCGAGTTCCTCGCCAATATGAGCCATGAGATACGCACGCCGATGAACGGTCTGCTGGGTTTCATCGACCTGCTGCTTCGTACCCCGCTCAATGCCGAGCAGCGCGATTACACCACCACTATCCGCAAGTCGGCCACCAACCTGCTGGTCATCGTCAACGATATCCTCGACTTCTCGAAGATTGAATCCGGCAAACTGAGCATCGAAAATATCCCCTTCGATCTGCGCGAGGCGCTGGAGGATTCCGTCGACCTCATGGCGCCGGTCGCACATAGCAAAGGCCTCGAGCTGATCTTGTTGATCTACTCCGACGTCCCTCTGCAACTTTACGGCGATTCCAACCGCATTCGTCAAGTCCTCCTCAATCTGCTCGGCAACGCGCTCAAGTTCACCAGTCAGGGCAGCGTGGTGGTCCGCGCGATGCTGGAGGACGACGACGCCTGCACCGACGCCTGCATCCGCATCAGCGTTAGCGATACCGGGATCGGCCTCAACGAGGAACAGCAGGGCCGCATGTTCCTGGCCTTCAGCCAGGCCGACAGCTCGGCCACGCGGCGCTTCGGCGGCACCGGCCTGGGGCTGTTCATCAGCAAGAAGCTGGTCGAACTCATGGGCGGCCATATCGGTCTTGAAAGCGCCTCCGGCGAGGGCTCGACCTTCTGGTTCACCCTGCGCTGTTCGCGCCTCGAGGCGGGGCACGACGAACAGCCGAGCGAAGAACAGCTCGCACTGGGCCGCCACGCGGTGGTCTACGATGCGCATCCGCTGGCGCGGCTGGCCTGCCGGCACGCGCTGGAATCCTGGGGCATACAGGTTGACGAAGTCGGCGACTGTACCTGTCTGCGCGAGCTGGCAGACAGCGAAGATCCAATCG
>JBAYTM010000172.1:0-5617 GCA_041675685.1 Thiohalobacteraceae bacterium | reverse complement strand
GGAAATAGAACGCGTCATCGCCGCCTTCGCGCGCCTGGGCACACGCCGCATCCGGATCACCGGCGGCGAGCCGCTGGTGCGCAAGGACCTGCCGATCCTGGCGGGGCGTCTGGCCGCGCTCCCCGGTATCGAAGACCTCTCCCTGTCGACCAACGCCACCCGCCTCGCCAGGCACGCGGACGAGCTTCGCGCAGCCGGCGTCAGCCGCATCAACGTGAGCCTCGACTCGTTGGACAGCGCGCGCTTCAAACAGATCACCGGCGGCAAACTGGAAAAGGTGCTCGACGGCCTGCAGGCCGCCAAGGCGGCCGGGTTTGCGCCAATCAAGATCAACATGGTGGTGATGAAGGACGTCAATGAAGACGAGGTGGAGTCAATGGTGGAATTCTGCATCGAGCATGACTTCACATTGCGCTTTATCGAAACCATGCCGATGGGCGACACCGGTCGTTCGGCCACCGACCACTACGTCGATCTGCAAACTGTGAAGGCGCGTCTCGCCGAGCGCTTCGATCTGCTGCCGGGCGTGATGCCGGGCGGCGGGCCGGCGCGCTACGTGCGGGTCGCCGGCACGGACCTGCGTATCGGCTTCATTACACCGATCTCCCAGCACTTCTGCGCGACCTGCAACCGGGTGCGGCTCTCGGTCGACGGCACACTTTACATGTGCCTCGGCCAGGAACACCGTTTCGAGCTGCGGCCGCTGTTGCGCGCCGGATGCAGCGACACGGATCTGGAAGCGGCCATCCTCGATGCCATCGATCTCAAACCCGAACGTCACGAGTTCAACGAAAAGCCCGGACAGGTCATACGCTTCATGTCCATGACGGGCGGCTAGACGGCACAGCGGGATTTCCGTCGCGACGGAGACTCCGGTCCGCTATCGCTATCTCAGTCCTCCCAACGGCCGACGCCCGGAATCTCCACTTGGTGTTCGTCGAAACTCGCGTTATCCGCCTTCGTGTGACACACGCTGCAATTACTCATGGAGCCGACCTTGGGATTGTCGCGCCATACCCGCGCCGGCAGGAGGCGCAGCTGATGGATTGGCCGGTTTTGGCGTCGGTGAAATTCTCCGACCAACGCCGCGTTCCGGCTTGGGTGTCGAAGCTCGCAACGCCCTCGGCGCGGTAGCGCTCCAATGCGTCTTTCACGGGGTCCGCCTGCGCGGGCCGCAACAGCGCCAGCAGGATTGCGCCGGCTACGGCGATCATCGGGATTCTGGCCATTGCCCACCTCTCTCGACCGGTCCTCTGACCGGTGTGAGCGCAGACTAGGCGTTGCGGCTGAAATCAAGCTGAAAGACGCTTTCGAAGGTGCCGTCGCGCTGCCGACGCAAAAAGATTTCCAGGGCCGACGCCGAAAGCGGTCGACTGAAGTAATGGCCTTGTACCTCGGGACAACCTTCCCGCTGTAGAAAATCCAATTGCTCGCCGGTTTCGACGCCTTCGGCGATGATCGACAACCTTAGGCTTTTGGCCATCTGAATGATGGCGCGCACAATCGCGGCGTCATCGGGATCGGTGCCGATATCGCGCACGAACGACTGGTCGATCTTGAGCTTGTCGACAGTGAAGCGCTTCAGGTAGCTGAGCGAGGAATAGCCGGTACCGAAGTCGTCGATCGCCAGGCGCACACCGAGCGCCTTCAGCCGCTGCACCGTCGCCAGAGTGTGGTCGACGTTCTGCAGCAGAATGGATTCGGTCAGTTCCAACTCCAGCAAGTGCGGCGGAAAGCCGCTGTCGCCCAATGCGGATGCGACGGTCTCGACCAGATCGCCGCGCCGGAATTGCAGCGCGGACAGATTCACCGACATACCGAGTTCCGGCAGGCCACGTTCGCGCCAGACCTGCGCCTGACGACAAGCCTCCTGCAGCACCCAGGCGCCGATCGGCACGATGAAGCCGCTGTCCTCGGCGACCGGAATGAAGCGGCTGGGCAGGACCTGACCGAGATCCGGGCTGTGCCAGCGCAACAGCGCCTCGACGCCGAATACGCGGCCGCTGACGACGCTCAATTGGGGTTGGTATTCGAGACTGAATTCGCCACGTCCAAGCGCGCGGTGCATGCGATTCTGCAGCAAGAGGTGTTCCTGTGCCCGTAGGTTCATCGCCTCGTTGAAAAAGCGGTAGGTGTTCCGCCCTGCGTCTTTCGCGCTGTACATCGCGGCATCGGCCTTCTGCAACAGGCTGTCGAAATCCTGCCCGTCTTCGGGGTAGAAGCTGACGCCGATGCTGCCGGATGGATTGAGGCTGTGTCCTTCGATTTCGATCGGTGCGGACAGCTCGGCGAGGATCGACGTCGCGATCCGTTCCACCGTTTCCATATCTGGAATCTCGTTCAGCAGCAGAATGAACTCATCTCCGCCGTGTCGACACACCGTGTCGGTGTCGCGCATACAGCGCATGATGCGCGCGACGACGGCTTGCAACAGCTTGTCGCCCGTGGCGTGCCCAAGCGTGTCGTTGACCATCTTGAAATTGTCGAGATCCAGGAACAGCAGACCGACGTGTGCCTTACCACGCTCGGCGCGCTGCAGTGCCTGTTCGAAGCGATCGCGCAACAGCAACCGATTGGGCAGGCCCGTCAGCAGGTCGTGGTGGGCGAGGAATTCGATACGCTCTTCGGCCTCGCGGCGCTCGGTAATATCGCGATCGACCCCTTGGAACCCGATAAGCCGTTGGCTCTCGTTGAACAGGGGCGAGGCATTCGATTCGAATACCCGGTATCCGCCGTCCCGGTGTCGCCTGCGCAGCACGCAGTTGTGCCAGCCGCCTTGTCGCTCCAGCGCACGCCGGAACGTCTCTTGAAACGGCGCCCGATCGTCGGGGTGAATCAAATCGATCGGCTCGAGACGCAAAAGCTCTTCGAGTTCGTAGCCGAGCAGTGACGCGCCCTTGTGGTTGGCAAACAGGTGCCGCCCGCGTAGATCCATCGACCAGATCCAGTCCGCGGAGTGTTCGGCCATGGCACGGAAACGCGCCTCGCTCTCCTGCAATGCCAGCTCGGCCTGCTTGCGATCCGTTATGTCCCGGCAGCCTCCGTACAGGCGATGCCGGCTCGTCTCGCCAACGACCTTGGAATAGGCGCGCACAAAGCGCACCGAGCCGTCCTTCGCAAGGATGCGCAGCTCGCACACGCTGTTCTGCCCAGGCTGCAGGTTGGTCAGGTTCCGCTCGAAGATCGGTAGGTCATCGGGATGTACATAGCAACGCCAACAGCCCCGGGCAATGACTTCCTCGAGGGTATAGCTGAATACGCGATCGACGCTCGCCGTGGCCCAGTCGATTCGGAAATGCCCGTCCGGACCGCGCACACAGGAATACAGCAGATCCGAAGCGACGTTGGAAATCAGCCGATAACGTTCCTCGCTCTCGCGTAGCGCCTGCTCGGAGCGTTTACGCTCGCTGATATCGGTAAATATGACGACCGAGCCGATCAGCTCACCGTCGCGATACATGGGGTGCGACCAGTACTCGACCGGAAAGCTGCTGCCGTCGGCGCGCCAGTAGACCTCGTCGTCCGCGTGCGTACTCTGACCACTCACGGCCGCACGGCGGATACGGCAGTGTTCCGCCGGGTAGGGTGTGCCGTCGGCGTGACTGTGGTGCATCAGCGGGTGCAGAAGCTTGCCGAGCAGGTCCGTGTCGTGCCGATAGCCGAGCATGCGCAGGCAGGCCGGATTGACGAAGGTGCACACGCCGTTGGTGTCGACACCGAATATGGCCTCGGGCGAAGAATCCAACAGCAGCCGGAATTGCGCCTCGCTTTCGCGCAAGGCCGACTCCGCGGCGCGTCGCTCCATGGCGATACCCAGATCGGTCGCCAGTTTCTCCAGCAACAGGATCTCGTCGGCACCGAAGGCGTGCGGTTCCGCACTGTAGACGTTGAGTGCGCCGACCACGCGTTGACGCTGACGAATCGGCGTGGCGGCCGAGGAGCGAAAGCCCATCCGCCGCGCGCGCTCTCGCCAGGGTCCGTACCCGTCTTGCGCTTCGATATCCTGATTGACGACGCTCCTGCTCAGACGGATTGCCGTGCCGGTCGGGCCGCGGCCCTGTGGCGAATCGTCGCAGCGGATCTCGGCCTTGTTCAGATAGGTTTTGACGCGACCGGCCTGGGCGACCGGGCGCACCTGTACGCCGTCTTTGGTGACCAGCCCGATCCAGGCCATGCGGAACAGGCCGTCCTTGACCAGCGCGCGGCAGATGCGGCGCATGAGCCGGCCTTCTTCGACCTCCCGCATCAACATTTCGTTGACGGCGGCGATGGTCTGAAGCAACAGATGCCGCCGCGCCAACAGCTGTTCCGCTCGGGCGTCGAGCCCGGGCGAGCGCGCGACACCAGGGGCCACAAACGATGTATCCCGACTTTGTGCGAGCGCTTTCCGGGCAGCAGCACAGCGCTGCCGTGCCGAGTCCAAGGAGATGTCCGGGTAGTCGCCCAGTGTCAGGGTTCTGCGTTTGCCCGCGAGACGGTATTCGAAGCGCCAGCGGCAGGATCCGTCCGGCTTCACCAGCAGATACAGCCCGGCCCCGTCGGCAAGCCTTGCGGACTTTTTGCCGGCCACCGCGGCACGGATGTCCGCCTGGGTCAGAATGTGAATGGGTCTCGGCATGCGTCGGGCTCTGGTCTTCGGGCTCGATGGTGCGACAGCGTATGATTCGGAGTCCGCGGTCGCCTGAGCGACACGCCTGAGTGACGACAGTCCTATCCTAAGGACGCGGTGGCGGAGGGGGTTATTCCCGCGTCGACCCTTAGCGGAAGCTCATCCCCAAATCATGCGCAGACCGATCAGGATCAAAAGCAGCGCAAAGCCCTGTCGCAATCGCCGCGCCTGCAGGCGATGCGCCAGCCGGGCTCCGAGGCCGGCGCTGAAACTGCTGGCCAGTACGATGCCCAGCCACGCCGGCCAATAGACGTACCCGGTCGCCCAAACCGGCAAGTGCGGGGACTGCCAGCCGGTGAAGACGAACCCCAAAGCGCCGGCAACGGCGATCGGCAGCCCGCAGGCGGCGGATGTCGCCACAGCCCGCAGTACCGGCACGCGGCACCACACCAGAAAGGGCACGGTCAGCGTGCCGCCCCCGATGCCGATCAACGCCGAAAAAGCACCGATGAGACCCCCGGCACCGGCCAGCCCGATCCGGCCGGGAAGATCGAAGCGTGCCTGGTAGCGATCCACCAGCAGCATTTGCGCGGCGACCAGCAGTTCGAATACGCCGAAGATTCCCCGGAGCGCCTGGGTCGGCAACTGTTCGGCGACCAACGCACCGACCAGGGCACCGACGACGATACCGGGCGCCAGTCGACGCACCAGCGCCCACTCCACGGCGCCGCGGCGATGATGGGCGCGGATCGACATGATCGAGGTCAACCAGATGCTGGCGAGCGACGTGCCGATCGCGAGGTGCATGACGACATCGGCGTGCATGCCGAGTCCGACAAATACCCACGCAAGCACCGGCACGATGACCAAGCCGCCGCCGACGCCGAACAGGCCCGCCAGCAGACCCGCTACAGCGCCGAGCGCGAGGTAGATAGCCAGCTCAATCATGGTTCGTGCTACATCACTTTAACCGCGAAGGACGCGAAGGCGCGCGACGGAAAGCCTAGT
>JBAYTM010000171.1:0-5655 GCA_041675685.1 Thiohalobacteraceae bacterium | reverse complement strand
GCCTCGTCGGTTACGCCCTGCCGCACTGGAAGATCTTCCTCGTCAGTGCGCTCGCCATGGCCGTCTATGCGGCGACCGATACCGGCTTCGCCGCCTTGATGAAGCCGATGCTGGACGACAGCTTCGTCGCCAAAGACCCGGACGCCATCCGCCGCATCCCGCTGCTGTTGATGGGGCTGTTCCTGTTACGCGGGATCACCGGATTTGTCTCCAGCTACGGTATGCACTGGGTCGGCCGGCATGTCGTACAGGTGTTGCGCGGCGAGATGTTCTCACGTCTGCTGCATCTGCCTATGAGCTACTTCGACACCCATGCCTCGGGGCAGCTGGTGGCCAAGCTGATCTACAACGTCGAGCAGGTCGCGCAGGCCAGCACCAATGCCATCACCATTCTGATCCGCGACAGCCTGACGGTCGTGTTTCTGTTGGCCTGGATGTTCTACATCAGCGGTTGGCTGGCCATGCTGTTTCTCGTCATAGGGCCGGTGCTCGCCGTGTTGACCCGTTATGTCACCCGGCGCTATCGCACCATTAATCGCCGCATACAGGCCAACGTGGCCAATGTCACCGAGATTGCCAGCGAGGCGATCGACGGGCAAAAGGTCGTCAAGGCGTTCGGCGGGCAGGCCTACGAGCAGCGTCAGTTCGACGCAGTGAATCGCAAGCACGCCGCGTTGCAGATGAAGCATATTGCGACCAATGCCGCAGCCGTGCCCCTGACCCAGTTTCTGGCGGCGAGCGTGCTGGCCGGCGTGATCTACCTGGCGACCCTCGACTCCATGGCGAACAACATCACGCCCGGCGGTTTCGTGTCCTTCATCGCCGCGATGATGCTGTTGATGCCGGTCCTCAAGCGTCTGAGCACCGTGAACGCCGCGCTGCAGCGCGGTATCGCCGCCGCGGAGGCGATCTTCGCGCTGCTGGACGAGACCCCGGAGCCCGATAGCGGAACGCGCACCCTGGTTCGCGCGGAGGGCGCGGTGGAGTTCCGCGGAGTCAGTTTCGGTTACCAGCCGCAACAGCCACCGGTGCTGGACGACTTGTCGTTCCACATGCGCCCGGGTGAGATGATCGCCCTGGTCGGCCGCTCCGGGAGTGGCAAATCGACGCTGGCCGGTTTACTGCCGCGCTTCTACGACCCGCAGCAGGGTGATGTGCTGTTGGATGGCGTCGACATCCGCGAATACCGGCTGGCCGACCTGCGCGCACAGATCGCCCTGGTCAGTCAGGACGTCGTACTGTTCAACGACAGCGTCGCCAACAACATCGCCTACGGACGGCCCGATGCGAGTCGCGCCGATATCGAGCGGGCCGCGCGCATCGCGCATGCACTGGAGTTCATCGAGAAAATGCCGGAGGGTTTCGACACCCTGGTCGGCGAGAAGGGTGTGTTGTTGTCCGGCGGCCAGCGCCAGCGGCTGGCGATCGCGCGCGCGTTGTTGAAGGACGCACCGGTACTGATTCTGGACGAGGCCACCTCGGCGCTCGACACGGAGTCCGAACGCGCCATCCAAGCCGCACTCGAAACCCTCATGCAGGGCCGCACGACGCTGGTCATCGCGCACCGTCTGTCCACGGTCGAGCAGGCCGATCAGATTCTGGTCATGGACGGCGGACGTATCGTCGAGGCCGGCCGGCATGAGCAGTTGCTTGGCCGGGAAGGGCGTTATGCGGCGCTGTATCGCATGCAGTTCCGGGATACGGTCGCCCATTGAACACATTGCGACGTGAGTCGAGCGGCGTGAACGGCCATGTACGTTTAGAACGCCAGCACCCGTTATGACACCCTTTGCAGCCAAAGCCTTGCCCCGCCCAGGCGGCCAAGCCACACGGTGTTCTCGCGTCCCAGAGCGCATGGTCCCTCGTCGAGCGGCTCGTGAACAATGCTGAAACTGGATGACCTCTGGTACGGCCGCAGTCCGCTGATCTGGCCGCTGTTGCCCTTGACCGGTCTGTATTGCGCCGTCGCGGTGGCACGGCGGGCGGCATACCGTTGGGGCATCGCCAAGACACAGCGTCTGGACGTGCCGGTGATCGTGGTCGGCAACCTGACCGTGGGCGGTACCGGCAAGACACCGCTGGTGGGGTGGCTCGCCCGATTTCTCATGCAGCAAGGTTATCGCCCCGGCCTGGTCGCGCGCGGGTATGGCGGCAAGGCGCGGCATTGGCCGCAGCAGGTACGCCCCGACAGCGACCCGGCCGCGGTCGGCGACGAACCGGTGCTGTTGGCGCAGACCACCGGCTGTCCCATGGCCGTGGCGCCCGATCGCGTCGCTGCGGCGCGCGCCTTGCTCGCGCACAGCGATTGCGATCTGATCCTCAGCGACGACGGTCTCCAGCATTATGCGCTGGGACGTGATATCGAAATCGCGGTGGTCGACGGCGTCCGGCGGCTCGGTAACCGCTTCTGTCTACCCGCCGGGCCCTTGCGCGAACCGGCCGGCCGGCTGGAGCGGGTCGACATGGTGGTCAGCAACGGGCTTGCGGGGCGCAACGAATACGGGATGCAGGTGCAGGCGGGCGACGCGGTGAACCTGCTCACCGGCGAACGGCGTCCGCTGCGCAGTTTCCGTGACGAGCCAGTCCATGCGATGGCGGGGATCGGCCGCCCGGAACGCTTTTTCGATGACCTTCGAAGGGAAGGCCTTTCAATCGACGCACATGCGTTTCCGGATCACCACGCCTTCCGCGCCGAGGATCTCGCCTTCGCCGATCGCACCCTGCTGATGACCGAAAAGGATGCCGTCAAATGCCGGCGGTTTGCGCGGGCGGATTTCTGGGCGGTCGGTAGTCGTGTCGAGGTCAATCAGCGGTTCGGCGAGCGGATAATGGCGCTGTTGCAGGCGCGTCGGAACCATAGCGCAGCATCGAGGCGTTAGCAGACGCGTTAGGAGAGCTGGCGAAGATCCAGCGAGTTGGATTCCGGCTTTCGCCGGAATGACGGGATAAGGAACTTCACCTGGGTATGGCGTAAAACTTAAGCTGTGTCCCGGCGAAGGCCGGGATCCAGGATTCCTAGCTCGGATCGAGTGTGGCAAGCAGGCGCAACCGTCGGTGCAACCGGGCCCCGGGTTTCGCCGGAATGACGGACAGTCGCGAACCCCGCAATATAGACGCGACGCGACAGGACTCCATGCCCGAACCCGAACCCGTCCGCACCTGCTAACATATCCCGACTCACGCGAGGTGCCGCATGGATAAAAAGCTGTTGGACATTCTGGCCTGCCCGGTCTGCAAAGGGCCCTTGGTCTACCGCAAGGCGGAAAAGGAACTGGTGTGCAAGCCGGATCGCCTGGCCTATCCGATCCGCGACGACATCCCGGTCATGCTCGAAGACGAGGCGCGCAGCTTGGCGCCCGACGAAGAGATCGCCTGACCGACCCCGCCGCCATGCCCGGTTTCAAAGTCGTCATACCGGCGCGTTACGCGTCCTCGCGCTTGCCGGGTAAACCCCTGCGGCTGCTGGCCGGCCGGCCCATGGTCGAGCATGTCTATCGACGCGCCTGCGAAAGCGGTGCGGACGAGGTGGTCATCGCCACCGACGATGTGCGCATCGAGGGCGCTGCGCGCGAGTTCGGCGCCAATGTGGTCATGACGTCGCCCGAGCATCCTTTGGGGACCGATCGTCTCGCCGAGGTGGTCGAGAAACAGGGCTGGCCGGATGCGGCGATCATCGTCAATCTGCAGGGCGACGAACCGTTGATGCCGCCGGCGCTGGTCGCGCAGGTCGCCACCAACCTCGGTGACCGGGCCGAGGCGGCCATTGCGACGCTCTGTACGCGAATCACCGAAGCGACCGAGTTGTTCGATCCGAACGTCGTCAAGGTGGTGCGCGACGCCGCGGACTATGCGCTCTACTTCAGCCGTGCGCCGATCCCCTGGGCGCGCGACGCCTTTGCCGCGACGCGTGAACGCCTTCCGGCCGACGTGCCGCATTGGCGTCACCTCGGCCTGTATGCCTACCGCGCGGCATTCCTGCGCGCCTATCGCGATCTCTCCCCGGCAGCCATCGAGGCGGGCGAGATGCTCGAGCAGCTGCGGGCCTTGTTTCACGGTGCGAAGATTCACGTGGCCGAGGCGGTGGCGCTGCCGGGCCCCGGCGTCGACGTCGAAGCGGATGCGGTGCGCGTGGCGCAATTGTTGGACAAGCTGACCGGCCCGAACGCCTGAACGGCGGAGCGCTAAAGCGACAGGTTGAGTTTCAGAAAGTCCGCGTGCAATGCGTTGCCGTCGGGCGTCAGGATCGGCACGGTGCGGGTTTGCGCGACGCGGCGGGTCGCATCGCCATGTTGGTTGGGCTGGATGATCGGCGCGGCGGTCTCGCAGCTCAATACCAGGGCCGGGCCGTCCTCGAGGAACTCGACGATGCGGCAGTGATGACCGTCGAAGTCGAGTTCGCGTCCGATGTAGGCCCGCAGGCGGTCGAGACTGAAGTCGGCAGGCGACATCGTTGTGCAGTCCAGCGGCCGGAGACAATTGCGAGCATGGTGTATTTGGCAACCGGCCGCAACCCGCTATCATTCCCCGCATTCTGAAAGCTACGGAGCGTAAGCATGGTGAAGGTGTTGTTCATCTGTCTGGGAAATATCTGTCGTTCGCCGACCGCGCAGGGCGTGTTCGAGGCCGTGCTGCAGCGCGAGGGTCTGGCCGGTCGCGTCCAGGTGGATTCGGCGGGCACCCAGGCGTGGCACGTGGGCAAACCACCGGATGCGCGCGCACAGCAAGCCGCGCTACGCCGCGGGGTCGATTTGAGCGGCCAGCGGGCCAGGCGTGTGCGGCCGGAGGACTTCTTGGAATACGACTATATTCTTGCCATGGATCGCAGCAACTACGAGGACTTGCGCGCTGAATGTCATCCTGATTATGAGGAAAGGATCCAACTGTTCCTCGAGTTCAGCAGTGCCTCTGGCCCGGAGGACGTACCCGACCCCTATTACGGCGGCGCCCAAGGCTTCGAACAGGTGCTCGACCTGATCGAAGCGGCGGCGGAGGGGTTGCTGGCCGACATCCGTGCGCGGCACAAGCTCTAGGTTTACCCAGAAGCCAGGATATAAGGCGGCATGAAAATCACCGCTATTCCGTCATCCCGGCGAAGGCCGGGATCCAGGCGCCGCTGCGGTCATTGGATTCCCGCCTCCGCGGGAATGACGGTAGCTTTAAGGGTTGCAGCCAACATGTCCGACGCAGTGTAAAAGGCAACGCCTCCGGAACTTCGAGGCTCTCCCGGCCGGCAGCGGTACCCGTTTCATCGTCCTAAGTCGTTTGCCTTCGCAGACATGCTTCGCGAGCGGCCGAGATTCTCAAGCCGGGGGATCGATTTCGCTTGCGTATCCCGGTCCCGCCGCAGCACGGGCGGCGGCATAACCGGCAAACCCTTGAACTCCCGCTGCTAGTCGCCCGACGAAGGCACCACCGGCACTTTCTCTTTGACGTCCGCATCCGTGCTGCGCTCCTCACTGCCGGGTCTGGCGACTTCTGGCTCTTTGGTAGCCGGTTCGGTCGCCGGCGACTGAGCTGCCGGTTGCGCTGCCGGTTGCGCTGCCGGTTGCGCTGCCGGTTGCGCTGCCGGTTGAGTTGCCGGTTGAGTTGCCGGTTGCGCTGCTGGTTGAGCTGCTGGTTGAGCTGCTGGTTGAGCTGCCGGTTGAGCTGCCGGTT
>JBAYTM010000170.1:0-5735 GCA_041675685.1 Thiohalobacteraceae bacterium | reverse complement strand
CAGCATCATCTTTACCCTCGTCTGATTTCCCCAGAGTATAGCCACTCGTCCGCCGTGCGCGGCGCGGTTTGCACGGCCGCTCTCAGCCCGAGCCGGCCGTGCGCGTGCCCCGGGCGTCAATGCGCTATCGCATAGGCCGAGGGGCCACCGCGCGGCGAAAATCGCACCAGCCCGCCGCGTCGACGATGCCACCGGATATCGCGAGTTACGCCCCTCGGGGGCCGCGCCGCCTGTCGGCGTTGGACAGTCTAGACTCAAGGAGGGCATAGAGAGCCCGTCATTCCGGCGCATGCCGGAATCCAGCTCTGAGACCTCTGCATTCCGTTCAGCGGATCCTATAACCGAGCACTACGAAGCCGAAAGCCGACCATGCCATCCGACCCGTTCAATCTGATGTGGGAAGACGCCTGCGAACTGCTGGAGCGGGCCGAGCGCCTGCAGCGTCAGTTCTTCCGACGTTCCGGCCGCACGGCGCGGCGGCCCGCCTGGCAGCCGCCAGTCGATATCTTCGAGACCAGCGACGCAGTGGCGATCCTGGTGGCGCTCCCCGGTGTCGCGCAGGCCGAGGTGAGCCTCGATGCCGGCGCACTGGTCGTACGCGGCGAAGCTTCCGCGCCGGACTTCGCCTTTGTCGGCCGGGTCCGGCGTCTGGAGATCCCGCATGGCTGGTTCGAGCGCCGCATCGATCTGCCGCCGGGACATTACGAACTGCACCACCAGGAACTGCGGCATGGTTGTCTGGAATTGCTGCTGCACAAACTGAGTTAGGAAAGCGCGGATAAACCGACCGGAGATTTGCCGGCCAAGGGATTTCTATCATGAGTGAACAAGACGCCACCTCCGCCATCGAACCGGCATCCGGACCAAATGAATCCGGGGCGGACGAGCCCAGGCGGGAACTGCCGCCGATCCCCGACGACGCACTGATCATCCTGCCGGTGCGCGGCACGGTGCTGTTCCCGAACGTGATCATCCCGCTGACCCTGGGCCGGCGTCGCTCCATCGCCGCCGCGCAGGAGGCCATGCGCAGCAAACGCCCGGTGGGGCTGATCCTGCAGCGTGAGGCGGTCACCGAAGAGCCGGCCCCCAGCGATCTGTATCGCGTCGGGACGGTCGCCAATGTGCTGCGCTACGTCACCGGCGCCAACGGCGCGCACCATCTCATCTGCGAAGGCGAGGAACGCTTCCGCACCCTCGAATATCTCTCAGGCTATCCGTTCTTCGTCGCGCGCGTGGAACGCATCCCCGAGCAGACCGACCCGAACGTCGAAGTCGAGGCGCGCATGCACCAGCTGCGCAAGCTGGCGATCGAAACCCTGGAGATCATGCCGCAGGTACCGGAAGGACTCGGTCACGCGGTGACGCAAACCGCGACGGCGGCCGCGCTCGGCGATCTGGTCGCCAGCTTTCTCGACCTGTCGCCGGAGGAAAAACAGGACATCCTCGAGACCTTCCATCTGCAGACGCGCCTCGACAAGCTGCTGGAAAAGCTCAACCGCCGTATCGAGGTGATGCGTCTGTCCGAACAGATCGGCAAGAAGACCAAAGAGACCATGGACGAACGCCAGCGCGAGTTCCTGCTGCGCGAACAGCTCAAGACCATCCAGCGCGAGCTGGGCGAAGGCGAGACCGGCAGCGAGCTCGAGGAACTGCGTCAGAACATCGCGGGCGCCGGTCTGCCGCCGGAGGCCGAGGAACAGGCCCGCAAGGAGCTCGCCCGGCTGGAGCACATGTCCGAGGCATCGGGCGAATACAGCATGACGCGCACCTACGTCGAGTGGCTGAGCGAATTGCCCTGGTCGAAACTCAGCGAAGAGACTCTCGACATCGCCCACGCGCGCGACATCCTGGAAGGGGACCACTTCGGTCTCGACAAGGTGAAGAAACGCATTCTTGAATACCTGGCCGTGCGCAAGCTCAACCCCGAAGGCCGCAGCCCGATCCTCTGCTTCGTCGGGCCGCCCGGTGTCGGCAAGACCTCCCTGGGCCAGAGCATTGCGCGCGCCATGGGCCTGAAGTTCGTGCGCCAGAGCCTGGGCGGCGTGCACGACGAGGCGGAGATTCGCGGACATCGGCGTACTTACATCGGCGCCCTGCCCGGTACCATCATTCAGAGCATCCGCAAGGCCGGCACGCGCAATCCCGTCTTCATGCTCGACGAGATGGACAAACTCGGCGCCGGGTTCCACGGCGACCCCTCGTCGGCCTTGCTGGAGGTGCTGGACCCGGAACAGAACAGCACCTTCCGCGACAATTATCTCGCGGTGCCTTTCGACCTCTCCAAGGTGTTTTTCATCGCCACCGCCAACGTGCTCGACAGCATCCCGGGACCCTTGCGCGATCGCATGGAGGTGATCAGTCTGCCGGGTTACACCGAACAGGAGAAACTGCAGATCGCGCGGCGGTATCTCGTCGAGCGCCAGCGCAAGGCGAACGGCCTGCGCGAAGATCAGATCGAGATCACCGATGCGGCCCTGACGAGCATCATCCGCGACTACACCCGCGAGGCCGGCGTGCGCAACCTGGAACGCGAGATCGGCGCGGTCTGCCGTCAACAGGCGGTGCGCTTCGCCGAAGGCCACAACGAAAAGGCGGTCGTCGACGCGGAGCAGATCCCGGAACTGCTCGGCGCGCGGCGGTTCGAGAACGAAGTGGCGATGCGCACCAGCGTACCGGGCGTCGCGACCGGCCTGGCCTGGACGCCGACCGGCGGCGATATCCTGTTCGTCGAGGCGACCCGCATCCCCGGCAAGGGCGGACTGATCCTCACCGGCCAGCTCGGCGACGTCATGAAAGAGAGCGCGCAGGCCGCGCTCAGTCTGGTAAAAAGCCACGCCGATCGACTGGGCCTGTCCTGCGAGCTGTTCGAGAAGCACGACATCCACATCCACGTGCCGGCGGGCGCGATTCCGAAAGACGGCCCGAGCGCCGGCGTGGCGATCTATATCGCGCTGGTGTCGCTGCTGACCGGCAGGACCACACGCACCGATACGGCGATGACTGGCGAGATCAGCCTGCGCGGCCTGGTACTGCCGGTCGGCGGTATCAAGGAAAAGGCGGTCGCGGCGGTAACGGCCGGCATCACCCGCCTGCTGATGCCGGCGCGCAACCGCAAGGATCTCGACGACATCCCCAAGGACGCGCGCGACCGCGTGGAATTCATCTGGCTGGAACAGGTCGACGATGCCGTACAGGCGGCGCTTGCCGACGCCAGCGAAGCGGTCGGCGACCCGGGAAGCCTGCGACGCGCCTGAGGAGCGCGGGCTTCACTCGCGGCCGTCGTCCTCGCACTGCGCCTCGCCGCGGGTGACGAAGCCAATCGGGAATCCGCGCGGATTCATGGCAGGCTCGCCCACAGCGGCAGGAGGTCCTCGAAATCGTCGAGCGACCAGTGGTCGATCGGCTCGGGCAGATCCTGGACAGGAAGCTCGATGTCGACGCTGTCGTCCGCCGCGCCTTCCATGCTGTCGTAGATGTCGTACATGTGCTGTACCTCCGGTGGCTGGGGTCGCTGTACTGTCTTCACCGGGGCTATCGCATCAGGCGTGCCAGGGTCGCATCCGTACGCCCGGCGTATTCATAACGAATTGAATTGCCGGACGCTCGACGGGTTTACCGCAACGGACGCGCGCGCCCGGCAGCGACGATTCGCGGTAAGGGGTTGGGTGGGAACTGACAGATGCGCGTTGCGCTGTTGGACGGCGCGCGACTGTCGCCGTCGACGATAGAACTGGAGCCGCGGCGGTCGCCGCGTTGAGAACTTACTTCACGGTGATGGTGATCTTCTTCGAGTAGACGGGCGGGTTGTTCGGCACATGGTTCGCATCGCCCATCAGCAACTGCAGGGTATGCGTGCCGGGCGGCAGTTCCAGCATGGTCTCGGTCTGGCCGGCGCCGAAGTGAAGATGTTGCCGGTCCGAGGGGATCTCCGCATCCATCGGCGGAAGATCGGTATCGATCAGTAGATGATGGTGCCCGGTGTTGGGCGCGTCGACCCCCTTGGGTGCGACGCCCATGTTGCGCAGACCGAACCAGACACGGAACGGCCGGCCACCGTGGATCACCTCACCGTCATTCGGCCAGCCGATATACAGATAGGCGTTCTCCGGCGCCGGCGTCTCGCCCGCCGATAGCGCGCCTGAATACATTCCGATTACCGCAAGCATCAACGCGACACGCAGCATCATGGTCGTACACTCCCTTCCTCTGGGATCCGCCCGGTCCTGGTCTCGACCAGCGACGGGTCATTTTTTCCGGTCGATTGCCCGTTGCCCGAACGCGATCAAGGCGCCACGGTTATGGTGACTTTCTTCGAATAGAGCGGCGGATCGTGCGGTCTGTGCTCGTGATCGCCAAGCAGCAGTTGCAAGGTATGTTTGCCGGGCGCCAGGTCTTCGATACGCGCTTCGGTCTGGCCTCCGCCGAAATGCAGATGATTGCGGTCCGAGGGGATGATTTCATCCAAGGGTGGGAGGTCGGTATCGAGAAGCAGGTGGTGATGCCCGACATTGGCCATCTCCACGTCTTTGGGCGCTACGCCCGCATTGCGCAGGCCCATGCGCACCCAGAGTTTTCCGCCGCGTATGACCGTACCGTCGGTCGGCCAGATGATATAGACCTCGGCATTGGCGGGCGCCGGAGTTTTGGCCGAAACCGGTTGCGCGCCGCATGCCGCCAGCACCGCTATGATCGTGAGTGCCCTGATCTGCATGTTGCGTCCTCCCTGTGATGTCGCAACCCGCGTGCCTTCCGTTGGCTGCTTGTCATCATCGATAGCTCTTATGCCTCGCGTTTTGAAGCATAGATGAGGGCAGGTGCAAATCAAGAACGTCCGGTGCGGGGAACACGCCACCCGACCAACGTCCGGGCGAGACGCATCCATTCCCGGCACGACTAGTGAAGTTGCAGTACCTCATCCGCTGGACTAGCCTTTTTCAAGTCATCGACGACATAACTCCGATAATGGATTAAGCCGGGGAGCCGGGGTCATGAAAGGAACACGCTTCGTAGGATGCGTTTTGCGCCTGCTCCTGATCACGGGCATCACGGCCAGCGCCATCCCCGCCGGAGCGGGCAACGCGGCGCCAAGCGCCGACACCCCACACAGCGATTTCAGCGAACCGAAACCGGCGCGGGTGGCGCTGGTGATCGGCAATGCCGGGTACGGCCAGCAGTCGTTGCGGACACCGCAGGCGGACGCACGCGCCTTGAGCCAGGAACTCGCCGCGCTGGGTTTCGACGTGGCGACCCTGGAAGATGCGACGCAGGCGGGTATCCGTGTCGCATTCGATGAATTCGAACGACGGCTGCGCGGTGCGGACCTGGGCCTGTTCTACTTCGCCGGGCATGCCGTTCAACTCGACGGCAGCGCACTGCTCCTGCCGGTGGATACGCAGATTGGATCGCCTGCGTCGCTGCGCGGCGTCGATCTCCACGACATCGTCGCCCGTATGTCGTCCGGCGATTCCGGTCGCACCAGCCTGATCCTGGTCGATGCCTGTCTGACCGATCCGTTTGCGGACGGCCGGGCCTCCGCCGCGCCGCCCGCGCTCGTCGCCACCCTGCCCGAACGTACGCTGGTGGCCTTCGCAAGCGCCCCCGGCGGGGTCGCCTTCGACGGTGCGGACGATCAGGGCGTGTTTACCGACGAACTCTTGAAGCTGCTGCCCCGGGCCGGCCTGCCGCTCGCCGAGGTCTTCGGCCGGGTACAGCGGGAAGTCTGGCAACGTACCGGT
>JBAYTM010000169.1:0-5741 GCA_041675685.1 Thiohalobacteraceae bacterium | reverse complement strand
ATACCGACCAGCATGCCGGGTTCAGCCACGGGCCTGCAGCATCAGCGCCTTCATCTCACGCACCGCCGCCTGCAATCCGGGGAATAATGCCCGCGCGACAATGGCGTGGCCGATATTGAGTTCGCGAACGGCGGTCAGTGCGGCGATGGGTTGGACATTCTGATAGGTCAGGCCGTGACCCGCATGCACCGTCAAACCGCAGCGCACACCGGTCTCCACCGCCTGGACGATGCGCCGGTATTCGGCGTCGCGTTGCGGGCCCGCCGGCAGATCGGCGTAGTGCCCGGTATGGATCTCGATACAGGGCGCGCCGCAGGCCGCCGCAGCCTCGATCTGCGCGGTATCGGCATCGATGAACAGTGACACGCGCACGCCGGCGCCGGCCAGCCTGGTACAGGCCTCCCGGATACGCGGCTGCTGCGCCCGCACGTCGAGACCGCCCTCGGTGGTCAGTTCTTCACGCCGCTCGGGCACCAGGCAGCAGTCGGCCGGCCGGATGCGTTCGGCGATCGCCAGCATCTCGTCGGTCACCGCCATCTCCAGATTCATGCGCGTGAGCAGGATGTCCCTGAGCAGCTCGACGTCCCGCTCCTGGATATGCCGCCGGTCCTCACGCAGGTGCAGCGTGATGCTGTCGGCGCCGGCCTGCTCCGCTTCTATCGCCGCCTGCACCGGGTCCGGATAACGGGTACCGCGGGCCTGGCGCAAGGTGGCGACATGATCGATGTTGACACCCAGATGTATGTCGTTGTGCATGACTGTTCCGAATTCTTTGACTGCGCTGTTAACCACCAAGGGCACTAAGGACACGAAGGGAACACATTATCAGTCGGGAAGACCATGAGCGTCACTATTCGTCGGGTGGTGGAGCGTATCGCTACAATCAAGCCCCCGTGTGCAGCCCTGCGCAGCCGTCATAGCCTCGCCAGTCCATCGCCCCCCTGGTTTGCGTTCGTGATTGCTGACTCCCGCGTGGGATAGCTGCCCGCGCGCAGCGGGCAAAGGCTTCCTTTGTGTCCTTAGTGCCCTTCGTGGTTAAAAACGCTTCGCACCGCAATCACCGCCCCGCAATGGCGGCAAATATCTCGCGCGTCTTCAGGCCACGTTCGCCCAGGTACAGGCCCAGCGCGGCGCGCATCAGCTGCTTCGCGTCGCTCAGGCTCTGCGCGTCGGACAGGTCCTCCGCAGCCAGAGACAGCAGGCTCCGCCCAGCCAGGCGCAGACCGCCGCCGGACGCGCCCGTGCTGCGAACCGGGCCGGACTCGAGTTCGTACAGATACTCCGCCGCGCTATCGAGCGGCGCGCCGGTCGCTTCCTGATCGAGCAGCAGCCCGTAGCCCAAGGCCTCCAGCAGGCGTTTCTCGAACAACCGCAGCGGGCGCTGCGATTCGCTTTGCAAACCCTCCAGCGCCGCGCCATAAGCCAGATAAAGTTCCGGATGCGGATCCTGGCGCTGCAGCAGACGCATCAGCAGTTCATTCAGGTAAAAACCGGAATACAGCGCGGTGCCACGTAACGGTCGCGCCGCGCCGCCGGCCTCGACGGCATGCAGTGTCCCTAGGTCCGCGCGGCCCGACCAGGACAGCAGCAGCGGCTGGAAGGGTTGCAACAGGCCGCGACTGCGCGAACGCGGGCCGCGCGCGCCACGCGCCACCAGGCCGAGGCGGCCCTGCTCAGGCGTGAAGATTTCCAACAGCAGGCTGGTATCGCGGTAGGGGCGATGGTGCAGGATATAGCCCGGCTGCAATTGCACCTTGTGCATTGGCTGGCCGCTACTGATCGTCGCCATAGCCGAGGCTTCGGAGGGCACGTTCGTCGTCGGCCCAACCCTCCTTGACCTTGACCCAGAGTTGCAGGAATACCTTACTGTCGAACAGGCGCTCCATGTCGCGGCGCGCCTCGGCGCCGACCGCCTTGAGCAGGGCGCCGCCCTTGCCGATGACCATGGCCTTGTGCGAGTCGCGACCGACCCAGATCTGCGCATTGATACGCCGCAGGTTACCCTCCTGCTTGAACTGTTCGATTTCCACGGTCATACCGTAGGGCAATTCCTGATCGAGTTTGCGGAACAGTTTTTCACGGATCAGCTCTGCGGCCAGGAAACGCTCGCTGCGATCGGTGATCTGATCCTCCGGAAACAACGGCGGCGCCTCGGGGAGCAGGCGCACGACGCAGGCCTCGAAACGCTCCAGATTGTCGCGCTTGAGCGCGGACAGCGGCACCACGTCGGCAAATTCGCGCAATCCGGACAGCATTTTCAGGTGCGGCAACAGACGCGCCTTGTCCTCTATCGTATCGGTCTTGTTCACGACTAGAAGCACCGGCACCTCGAGGTCCTTCAGCATGTCGAGGATCCACTGGTCCTCCTCGCCCCAGCGCGTTCCTTCCACAAGGAAGGCGACCACATCGACGGCGTGCAGGGTGTCGGCGGCGGTCCTGTTGATGACCCGGTTGAGCGCCTTGCGATCGCCGCGGTGCAGCCCCGGCGTATCCACATAGACGATCTGCGCGTCATCGAGTGTCTTGATGCCGAGCACGCGATGCCGCGTGGTCTGAGGACGATGCGAGGTGATGCTGATCTTTTGGCCGAGCAGGCCGTTCAGCAAGGTCGACTTGCCGACATTCGGCCGGCCCACCAGGGCCACATAACCACAGCGGAAGTTTTCAGTCATGCGGGAAATCCCTGCTCTTTTCGAACCGCGAAGGGCACAAGGGGTTCGTGGTCGTTGCTCATGAAAACCGGCAGACTGCGGCCATCGTGCCACCGAATGTTGGACCGTAACCGGCGCGCCAGCGCCGCACTGAACAAGAATAAACCCTTGTGCCCTTCGTGTCCTTGGTGGTCTTCAACCGCAGGAACGACGTCCGCGAGCTCAGTTCAATCCGCGCCCGCGCCCAGTAGGACCAACATCTGCTGCGCCGCCTGCTGCTCGCCGCGGCGGCGGCTGCTGCCGGTGCCGCGTACGCTGTGATCGAGCGCCGGGATGCGGCACTCGATGTCGAAGACCTGAGCGTGGGCGTCGCCGCGAATCGCCACCACGCGATACTCGGGCCGTTCGAGCCCGCGACCCTGCAGGTGTTCCTGCAACCGGGTCTTGGGATCCTTTATCGCCAGGGGCTCGTCGGGCAGGGCGTTGAGGCGGTCGGCGTACAGTTGTCGGATCATGCCTGCGCAGGTCGCGAAATCGCTGTCCAGATAGACTGCGCCGAAGATCGCCTCGAGGGCGTCGGCGAGTATCGACTCACGCCGGTAGCCGCCGCTTTTCAATTCGCCGGAACCCAGCCGCAGATACTCGCCGAGATCGAGATCGCGCGCCAAATCGGCCAGGGTCTGCTTCCTGACCAGGTTTGCGCGCAGTCGACTCAGCTGTCCCTCGCTGGCCTTGGCATAGCGGCGGTAGAGGTCTTCGGCAATCACCAGGCCGAGCACCGCGTCGCCGAGGAATTCCAGACGCTCGTTGTTCAGGCCCCCTGCGCTGCGGTGGGTCAGTGCACTGTCCAGCAGCGCCTGGTCGCGGAAGCGATAGCCCAGTTTCTTGAGCAGCGCGTCCGCGGCCTGAATCAATGCCGCACCACCTCGATCTCTTTGTTGAACTTGGACACGGCGTCGATATTGCCCAACACCGGCACACGCACCTCGTAGTCGACCCAAACGCGCAGACGACCACCCTTGTTTTCGATCTTGACGTCTCGGCTGTCGACGGTCTTGACGTCGTTGACGTCGAAGCGTTTGCCCAACATGGAGCGGATCTCCGGCGCCGTCTTTTCGGTGATCCCGGGCTCTTTCTCCAACGACTCCAGCGACGCGGCGACGGTCGCGAATTCCAGGTAACCTGGCGTCAGCCGCAATGCCAGCAGCACGAAAAAGGCGATCAGGCCGAGCACGATGATCCAGCCGATGGCAGTCATACCCTGCTGGGATTTCAGTGTCTGCATAATGGTTTCCCCTTGGTTGGTATTGTTACAGGCTGTCGAAAAACATGATCAGGGGATGCGGCGCAAGGCGGAAACGGGCAAGTGTACTCGTACTGCATGAGCATTTTGAGCCCGTTTCCAACGTCGCGATGCGCCCCTCGGCGCGTTTTTCAACTGCCCGCTAATGGATCGTCTGACCGATCCGCTCCCAGTCCACCCCGTCGTCCCAATTCATCCAGATCATGAATGCTTTACCGACCAAATGCCCTTCGGACACCGGGCCGAAATAGCGACTATCCCGACTGTTGTCGCGATTGTCGCCCATCATGAAATACTGTCCAGGCGGGATTTCGATCTCACCCTCCACGCCGGAGGCACCCGGACGCACCAGTATCTGGTGTTTCACCTCGCCCAACACCTCCTCGCGGAGGTCCGCGCCCGAACTCGATACGCCGGCGCCGACGCCAACGTAACTGCCGATCTCCGTCTGCGGGATAAGGACGTCATTGATATAAAGAACTTTGTCCCGGTAAACAATACGATCGCCGGGCACACCGATGACGCGTTTGATGTAGTCGATGGAGGGGTCCTCGGGATAACGGAACACCACCACGTCGCCACGTTGCGGCTCGCCGAGCGCCACCACTTTGTGGTGGAGCACCGGCAGGCGCAGGCCGTACGCGAATTTGTTAACCAGAATGAAATCACCGACCAACAGGGTCGGCATCATGGAACCGGAAGGGATGCGGAAGGGTTCGGCGACAAAGGAGCGCAGCAGCAACACGATGAAGATGACCGGGAAAAATGCCTTGGCGTATTCGACGACGACCGGCTCTTTGACATCCTTGCGCCGTTTGGGCGCCCACAGCAGCGCATCCAGCAGCCAGATCAGACCGGTGAGCAGACTCGCCAGCACCAGTATCAGGGGGAAATCGAAATTCATGCAGTTATCCTTTTTTCACAGGGACGAGGGCCGAGGGAAAACCTGCTCCCTTCCCTCGGCCCTAGCACCTCGGCCCTAAAGCCTACTTTTTCCCTACCTGAAGAACAGCCAAAAACGCCGATTGCGGGATCTCGACTTTGCCGAACTGCTTCATGCGTTTCTTGCCTTCTTTTTGCTTCTCGAGCAGTTTGCGCTTGCGTGAAACGTCGCCGCCGTAACATTTTGCGGTAACGTTCTTGCGCAGCGCCTTGACGGTGGTGCGCGCAATGATGTGTGCACCGATCGCGGCCTGGATGGCGACGTCGTACATTTGCCGCGGAATCAGTTCTTTCATCTTCTCGGTCACTTCGCGGCCGCGGTATTCGCACTGGTCGCGGTGCACGATGATGGCCAGTGCATCGACCTTTTCGGCGTTGATCAGGATATCCAACTTCACCAGCGGCGCCGCCTGGAAACGCAGGAACTGATACTCGAAGGAGGCATAGCCTCGGCTCACTGACTTGAGGCGATCGAAGAAGTCCAGCACCACCTCCGCCAAGGGCATCTCAAAACTCACGGACACCTGGTTGCCGAGATATTGGAGATTGCGTTGCACGCCGCGCTTCTCGATACAGAGCGTGATCACGGCGCCGAGGTGATCCTGCGGGACCAGGATGTTTGCGAGGATGATCGGCTCACGGATCTCGTCGATGTAATTGACCGGCGGCAGGCTCGCCGGGTTGTCGATATCGATCACTTCTCCCTTGGTCGTCAACACCTGATATACCACCGTCGGCGCGGTGGTGATGAGATCCATGTCGTACTCGCGCTCCAGGCGCTCCTGCACGATCTCCATGTGCAGCATGCCGAGGAAGCCGCAGCGGAAGCCGAAGCCGAGCGCAGT
>JBAYTM010000168.1:0-5745 GCA_041675685.1 Thiohalobacteraceae bacterium | reverse complement strand
CCAGGTTTCCTGCGACGAGATCAAGCGAGGGTATGGCTTCGCCAGCCGTCACGACCCTCGATGCAATCGGAGACGCGCCGCAATGCCCGGCAGGCGAGTTTTCCGCGCGCGAGTTCCATTGGTACTACCTGTCGAGGGATCGGCGGCGGAGTTGGGACGAGACCTCAAAGACGATTGTGGCTAACCCACGCCACATGCCGCTGCATCCCATGAGCCCACCGCTGAAGAAGTTGGAGCACAACGTCTGGCGGTTTGAGACGGACGAGCGTGCGCGGCGTTTCAGCTACCGTGAGGCCGCGCGACTTCAGGGCTTCGATCGGGTGTTCAAGTTCCCGGACACTGAGCGCGGCAGTCTGGATATGCGGTATAAAGTGGTCGGCAACGCCGTGCCACCGCCGCCGTTCGAGGCTGTGGCACGGGCGTTGCCGGATGTGTGGGGCTGATCCCTTCTGAATTAAGTCACCGCGAGTGCCCGTGCCTCGTTCACCGGGCCGACGCCAATAAGCTCTTGGTCCGCGAGTTCGGCTTCGTCAGCGAGGTGGGTCAGGCGAAGCCTGTCGATGACGATGGCTCTGCCCATGTCGTGCTTGAATTGCCAGTCCATGCAGCCGTCGATTTCCGTGCCCAAGTCCAGCGGCATGAAATAATACGTCGCCCAAGGGTGTTGTATATGAAGATTGCCAGCGAGCTTGTCCGGTGAGGCTTCGAGCATCTTGTTCGGCCAGCCATCTGCGGTGCATCCACACTGCGCAAACGAAATTGGAATGTGATCTCGCTGATCCCCTAGGTCGTGCCAGGCAACGATATCCAGACCGCCATCGCCGGCATCGTTCTTGGCAAAGTGCGCGGGTTTGAGGTGCAGTTGCCCGCGAATGTCTCTGCACAATTCCTGCAGGCGGTTGTAAAGGTGCCCTCGGTAGCGCTCGCCCTCGGCGGCGCCGAACGCATGTACTTGGGCGCCTGCGGGCATCAGCTTTCGAAAGATGGAAAGCGACAGGCGTTCGAATCGTCCCGTCATGTCCCGCCAGCGCGCCTTTGGGCTGTATCGCAGGGATGCCGCCAGCAACAGGTTCAGGTAAAGATAGTGAATCGGCTGGAGTTCGCCCTTCAGCCGGATCTCGTTGGCGTGCGGGTCGAGCGAGAAGGGCCAGGCAGGGCCGAATGCGCCTTCGCGCCACCGGAAATGCTTGAAGAAATTCGCGGCGGTCTCTTCTTCGACATCCTTCTCGGCGTCGACACCCTCGGGATGGATGGGGCCATCCTCCTCCGTGTCAATCGCAAGCGGGTCGATGTCTACAGAGGTGTCGCGGGTCTCCTCTATTGCTTCGGCGAATGCGTCGCGCGAAAATCGGCTGTCGATATGGGTAAGGCAGCGTAGCTCGATGTAGTCGCACCAGCGATAGAGCTCGGATCGCCCGGCCCGTGGCGGGCTGGTCAAGTTGTGAAGAATCGACTTAGTCATCGTCGGCGCCACTCTGCTTTGCCCTGATGGCGTCCCGAATCTGCAGCGCCAGCTTTCGAATCGCGTCTGCGCGCTCATCGTCACTGGGGTAGGGCTCGTCTATAAGCGGGAGCCATTGCCATGCGTCCTGCAGGCGCTTCTCGATGGTAATCAGGGCGGCGTTCAGGGCCTTTGCTGGTCCTCGGCTGAGCTGGTAGGCGGTCTCAAGGTTGCCCTCCCTGACGAGCATGGCGCGGGCGTCCGGCGATTCCACCACCGCAGCCAGCAGCTTTAGCTGCCGGGAGTCGCCCAGCACCGATTTCTGGTTGCCGCGCGCGACAAACATCCAGCTGAGCAACTGCTTGAGGTTGTTATCGGAGACCTCCTCGCCGTCTACGTCCTGCCGACTTTCCAGACCGACATAGTCGGCAATGTTCGAGTAGCTCAATGCGGTGGCTAGTACAGAAAAGTCGATCTCGGCCGGCTCAAGGCCGGGGACCTTGTAAAAGTTCTGCGCTTCCGCGCGCTCATACAGGTTCAGCGCAGTAAGCATCTGTCCCACGTAATCCGCCCGGCTGCCGATTTCCCTGGCAAGGCGCTTAAGTTGATCTCGTCCGTCGAGATCATGGTAGAACTGATCGCGCATGCGCTTGAGGTAGCGAGCCTTTTGCAGCGAGCTCCACGACTTGATGCCGGTAATGTGGCGAAACCCGAGGTAGCGCAGAATCTGGTCACTGGTTTCAAATATCAGGCAGGGGACACTGTCAGGTCTGTGTATGGCGGATCGACAGGCATCTTCAATGGATATTCTGCCTTCCGGTGGGTCGATTTCGCCCGTGAGCAGCTTGAGTGCTGCGAGCCGACGGTTGCCTTCGATAACGTGATAGCTGTCTTTGCCAACGCGAACAACAAGCAGCGGCTCGCCTTCAAAGTACCCCTGATCCGCGATGGAAGTGATGACCTCAAGCAGGCGCTCGTCGCGCACGAAACGCTCGATGAGTTCTTCTACGGGCCCCCGCGCCACTTCCGGCGGAAAGCGCGGGTTCTGCGGGTCGAAGTGCAACTTGCTCACCGCTATCCGTTTGCGATCCGGCTGGTGGTCCTGCGGATTCATCATGTTGCCTCGTTGTTTGTCGGTGTGGGGTCGTGAATACCAGCCTATGCCTCATCTGCGAACGCGACGCTCTAGCGCCCATCGGCATCGGAAGCCAGCCACACCAAAGTTAATCTAGGCCGCGTCTTAACCCTTGGTGCCCCCGGCATCGTCCAGAGGGTAGTCGCGCGCAACGTCCTTGGCCTTTTCCAGAATCGCGACCAGGCCGTAATCGTCGGTCCGTGCCAGCAAGGTGTGGATCGCAGCAATGCGTTCCTCGCGCGCACTCTTGTGCGGCAAAGGCGTGACGGGGCAGGCCTCGGAATCGCTCACGGCGCGACTGGCATCTGATGGTGAAGTGATCAGCTCGGCCGGCTGCCGCCCGAACGCAGCAGCTATAGCTGTCAGTCTCTCAACGGTGATGTTGCCGTCGCCGTTTTTTGCCCGTTGAACAGTTCCAAACCCAACTCCGGACTTCGCTGCCACCTTCTTGAACGTGTCCAGGGAGGGCGTTGCCTCCATCCAGGCGGTCAGGTTGTCTGAGATGAGCTTCGCAATATCCATACATGGATTGTTGCTAAAACAGAGATCCATGTGCGGGTATTGCGAGTACCTATATATGGGTTTTCTATCCATGAGCTACCCCACGAATCCACGAATTTCGTCTTCCAACGTAATCGTCGTACGATCGACGCAACGAGACGAAGAACGGTGTGAAACGCATCCCGAAACAGGAATACACGGCCGAGTTCAAGGAGCAGGCCGTCAAGCAAGCCGACGAGGTCGGCAGCATCGCCCGTACTGCGGAAGAACTGGGGCTGGTCGAGCAAACGCTACGCAACTGGGTCAAGGCGGGGAAGGCTGGCAAGCTGAACCCGGCCGGTGTCAAACAGATCACCGCCGAGCAGATGGAGCTGTCGCGGTTGCGCGCGCAGGTCGCGCGCCTCTAGACGGAAAATGAGATCCTAAAATATGCGACGGCATATTTCGCGAAGGAGCTGCTGTGAAATATGCCTGGATCGAGAAGCAGCGTAGATACTTCCAGATGCCCGTCCTGTGCGACGCCCCGTCGGTGAGTCAAAGCGGGTTTCGGGCTTGGCTGGCGGGGGGTACGCCGAATCGGAAGCGCCTGAGCGACGCCCAGGCGCTAGTTCTCATCCGCACAATCCATCAGGAGGTTCGGCAGGCGTACGGGGCACGACGCATTCACGCTGAGCTGCGCAGGCGCGGCCACCGTATCGGCCTGCCGCGCATCGAGCGCCTGATGCGTGAGAACGGCATCCGGGCGCGGCACAAGCGGTGTTACAAGGCGACGACAGACTCCAAGCATACCCTGCCCGTGGTAGCGAATGTGCTGGATCGCCGCTTCGCACCCGATGCCCCGAATCGCGTGTGGGCTGTCGACATCACCTACATCGCCACCGCCGAGGGCTGGCAGTATCTGGCCGTCGTCATCGATCTGATCAACCGCGAAGTGATCGGCTGGTGGATCAAGTCGCGCATGACGACCGGCTTGGTACTGGATGCGCTGTCGATGGCCTGGTTCCGCCGTCGGCCCGAACCAGGAGTGCTGTTCCATTTGGACCGCGGAAGCCAATATGCCAGTCATGCTTACCAGACTCGCCTGGCCACATACGGCATGCGCGGATCGATGTCGCGCAAGGGCAGCTGCTGGGACAATGCCCCGGCCGAGAGCGTCTTCAACAGCTTCAAGAATGAGCGCGTTCATGGCGCAAGCTACGCGACTCGCAGCGAAGCTACGAGCGATCTGTTCCAATACATCGACATGTTCTACAACTGGAGCCGCTGCCACTCCACCTTGAGATATCTGTCGCCGACCACATTCCTGCAGAACTGGATCGAAAGACAGGATCAGCAAGAAATGGCAGTATGAGGACGGCCGGTCGGAAGGCGGAAAACGTAGGGCACCTCAGCCCAACGTGCTCCCCTCCGGGCGAACGAAACCTCTATCGCACGTCGTGCCCAAGATCGCACCCAGCGCGACCCGCACCGCCTCCTTCCGTGTCTTCACGCCTCCGCGTGCACAATGCTTCTCCCGGAACATGGTCGAGACCATCGGGAAAACATGGCTCGCGCGGAGCCGCGGAGGGCGCGGAGGGGCAGTGTTGATCGTGCTTGCTACTTGCGCAGCAGCCGCAAACCGTTGCCGACGACCAGCAGGCTGGCGCCCATGTCGGCGAAGACGGCCATCCACATGGTGCTCATGCCGACGACGGTGAGTGCCAGAAACACGGCCTTGATGCCCAGCGCCAGCGCGATGTTCTGCACCAGCAAGGTGTGGGTGGATTGCGACAGGCGGACGAAGGTCGCGATCTTGCTCAGGTTGTCGTCCATCAGCGCAACGTCGGCGGTCTCGATCGCGGCGTCGGTGCCCATCGCGCCCATCGCAAAGCCGATGTCGGCGCGCGCCAGTGCGGGTGCGTCGTTGATGCCGTCACCAACCATGCCCACGGTGCCCCTCGCGGCGAGTTCTTCCACGGCCTTGAGTTTGTCCTCGGGGAGCTGGTTGCCGCGAGCTTCGTCGATGCCGACCTGTTGTGCGATTGTGCTGGCGGTGTGCGGGTTGTCGCCGGTGAGCATCACGGTTTTCACGCCGAGACGGTGGAGTGCGTCGATGGCGGCGCGGCTGCTGTCTTTCACCGTGTCTGCGACAGCGAGCAGGGCGAGTACCTGAAGATCGTCGAACAGTACGACCACCGACTTTCCGGCTTGCTCAAGTGCTTCGAGCCGGGCTTCCAGTGCAGGCGAGCAGCGTCCGAGGTCGTGCACCAGACGATGATTGCCCAGCACGTACCGTGTGCCGTCGATGACGCCGCCTACCCCGCGGCCGGGCAGGGCTTCGAAGGCCTCGACCTCCATGAGTTCGATACCGTCCGCGGCAGCGGCTTTTTCGAGAGCCTGCGAGACCGGATGGTCCGAGCGTGCGGCGAGACTTGCGGCCAGCCGCCGGCAGTGTTCGCTTTCGAGTGCCGCGGTGCATTCGAAATCGGTCTGCTCGGGCTTGCCATGGGTGAGGGTGCCGGTCTTGTCGAGTGCGAGCCACTGCAGCTTGCGCCCCTCTTCGAGATACACGCCGCCCTTGATCAGGATGCCGTGACGTGCCGCGGCCGCGAGCCCGCTGACGATCGTCACCGGGGTCGAGATCACCAGCGCGCAGGGACAGGCGATGACGAGCATCACCAGCGCCTTG
>JBAYTM010000167.1:0-5749 GCA_041675685.1 Thiohalobacteraceae bacterium | reverse complement strand
TTTAACCGCAAAGGGCACGAAGGCGCGCAAAGAAAGATATTGCGGTGAGAACGCCGCAACATGGACAGAAAACAGTCCGCGGGTGCATGCCGGGCGCAAGCTATCGCAGCGGTATCTGAATCGTCGCTGTCTACTTCTAATACCCGCGTCTTCAGTTTATAGACTTCGGCTGTCCTTCGCGCGCCTTCGTGCCCTTTGCGGTTAAAGTCGAATTCGGAATACAAATATGACGCGCGATATCGAACAGGACATCGAACATTGGGTGCGGCCAGAGATCCGGGCGTTGTCGGCCTATCATGTGCCGGATCCGGGTGACTGCATCAAGCTGGACGCGATGGAGAATCCCTATCGCTGGCCCGGCGAACTTGTGAATGCCTGGCTGGAGCGGTTGCGCGGTGTCAGCATCAACCGCTATCCCGACCCGGGCGCGCGTCGGCTGCAAAGCGCATTGCGGATCGCCATGGAGGTGCCCGACGCTATGTCGGTGCTGCTCGGGAATGGCTCCGACGAACTGATTCAGATGATCGTGCAGACGTTGGCGGCGCCTGGCCGCGTGATTCTGGCGCCGGAGCCGACCTTCGTGATGTATCGCCTGATCGCGCAGGTGGTCGGTTTGAGATTCGTCGGCGTGCCGCTGCGCGAGGATTTCGCGCTGGATCCCGAGACCATGCTGGAGGCGATCGAGCTGCACCAACCGGCCGTAATATTCCTCGCCTACCCAAACAATCCCACCGGCAATCTATTCGATGCCGCCGCGCTGCGCCGGGTGATCGAGGCGGCGCCGGGCCTGGTCGTGGTCGATGAGGCCTACGCGGCCTTTGCGTCCGACAGCTTCATGGCGAGGCTGACGGAATATTCCAACCTGCTGGTGTTGCGGACGGTTTCGAAAATGGGCTTGGCAGGATTGCGGCTGGGGCTGCTGGTCGGGCCGCAGGCTTGGCTTGCCGAAATCGACAAGACCCGGCTGCCGTACAATATCGGTGTGCTCAATCAGGCCAGCGCGGAATTCGCGCTCGAGCATCGCGCGGTGCTCGAAGCGCAGACCGCCCAGATCCGCAGCGATCGGGCCGCGCTGCTCGCGGCGTTGCGGGCCTTACCGATGCTGCAAGTCTATCCCAGCGAGGCGAACTTCATTCTGTTCCGCACCGCGCTAGGCCGTGCGGACGCGCTCTTCGAAGGTCTGCGCAGTCGTGGCATCCTGATCAAGAACCTGAGCCCCGCCGGTGGCGCGCTGCGCGATTGCCTGCGCGTCACGGTCGGCGCACCCGAGGAAAACCAGGCCTTCCTGGACGCCCTGCGCGATCTGCTCTGAGGTCTTGTCGCTCGGCCTCCATGTCCGTGCGCTCACGCCGTTTCACATCGGCTTGTCGATGCGGGCTAACAGTGCCCGCGCCTCGTCGGCATAGTCTCCCTGCTCGCTGACCTCAAGTTGCCGGTGCAGATGCAGGGCGGCTCGGTCCTGCTCGCCCAGCGCAAAGTAAACTGCACCCAGGTGATAATGGATGCAGAGGATGGCGGGATCCAGATTGAACGCGCGTTGCAGAAATTCCAGCGCCTCCCGATAGCGGCCGTTGCGATACAGCGCCCAACCGTGCGTGTCCAGGAAGGCGGGGTTGTCCGCATCCGCCTCGACGGCGAGGCCGCTGTAGTGCAGCGGCTGCGCGGGATCCACGGCGAGAAATTCCAGTTCCAACCAGGCGAGTTCATTGTAGAGCGTCGCATTTCCCTGACCGCGCGCGATGGCGCCGTGAAAAGACCGCTGTGCGCCCGCGAGGTCGCCGGCGCGAATCTGCTGTATTCCGTTTTTGAAAAGCCTGCTCTCCATATAGGCATGCGCGTAAACGCCCCCGAACAGGCCGATCGGCACCACCGCGAGCAGCGCTGTCCGCCGCGGTGCGGTCGTAAAACCGGCCAGCAACAACATGCCGGTCGCGGTACCGCAGAGGTTGGCTGCGATGTCGAACAGATCGAACTGACGGCCGCCGACGAAGTACTGCTGCGATTCGTCGAACAGGCCCAATAGCAGCGAGGCGGCGCCCGCCAACCAGAGGGAATGTGTCGCGCGCACCCAGGTCCAATAGCGCCGCAGTGCCCAATAGCCGAGCACGGTGAAACACAGGTGCGTGCAGAAGTGGATGAACTTGTCGCTGCCGGGATAGCGCAGGCTCAAATCCTGAATATGCCTTCCGCTCAGGTCGGCGATCAGCATCAGCAGGCCGGCCGCGCCGAACAGCAGGCCGACGGCCAGGAGGCCGCGCAATGGAACGCGATTGATCTGTATTGACATCACCTGGTCCCTGGTATGCCTGAGAAAGACGGCTGCGGTTGGTCCGAACGCGCTGCGATGAGAACGCGGGGCGATTATATCAACAGCTCGCAACCGGGTAGAATGCCGCCATGACGATATCAGACGAGGTTGCCATCGACGACATCCAGGAAACCCTGCGACGCGTGTTCGGGTATCCGGTGTTCCGCCCGCATCAGCAGGAGATCATCGAAAACCTTGTCGCCGGCAGGGACGCGTTCGTGCTGATGCCTACCGGCGGCGGCAAATCGCTTTGTTACCAGATCCCCGCGCTGCACCGCCCTGGCGTCGGTATCGTGGTCTCGCCGCTGATTTCACTCATGAAAGACCAAGTGGACGCGCTGCGCGCCAACGGCGTGGCGGCGGCCTTTTATAATTCCGCGCTGGGTTCGGATGAGGCGCGCCAAGTATTGGCGCGGCTGCACGCCCACGAACTGGATCTGTTGTATCTCAGTCCGGAACGCCTGTTGAGCGGGGACTTCATCGATCGCCTGGCGGACATCGACATCGCGTTATTCGCCATTGACGAGGCGCACTGCGTCTCCCAGTGGGGCCATGATTTCCGTCCCGAATATCAGCGGCTCAGCGGCCTGCGCGCGCGTTTCCCGCAGGTGCCGCTGGTCGCCTTGACGGCGACCGCCGATCACCAGACCCGCGAGGACATCGTCCGCGTACTCGGACTGGACGGCGCGACCCGCTACATCACAGGATTCGACCGTCCGAACATCCGTTACACCGTGCTCGAAAAGCACAAGCCGTTCGAGCAGTTGATGCGCTTCCTCAACATGCGCGAGGGTCAGGCCGGGATCGTTTATGCGCTCAGTCGTAAACGCGTCGACGAGGTCGCCGCCAAGCTCTGCGATGAAGGTCTGCGGGCGGCGGCCTACCACGCGGGCTTGCCGGGATCGCAGCGGCAGGAGGTTCAGGACGCCTTCCTGCGCGATGAACTGCAGGTCGTGGTGGCGACGGTGGCCTTCGGCATGGGCATAGACAAGCCCAATGTGCGCTTCGTGGTGCATTACGACTTGCCGAAAAATATCGAAGGCTACTACCAGGAAACCGGTCGCGCGGGTCGCGATGGGCTGCCGTCCGAGGCTCTGCTGCTTTATGGTGCGCAGGATAGCGGTACCGTGCGCCGCTTGATCGAAAATGGCGAAAATGCCGAACAGAAGCGCATCGAGCTGCACAAGCTCAACGCCATGATCGGTCTCGCCGAAAGTTTGACCTGTCGCCGCCGGGTGTTACTGAATTATTTCGGGGAACGTCTGGAGCAGGATTGTGGGAACTGCGATCTTTGCCTGGATCCGCCCGAGCGCTTCGATGCGACCGAAGACGCGCGCAAGGCGCTGTCCTGCGTCTATCGGGTCGGCCAACGCTTCGGCGCCGGTCACGTGGTCGATGTGTTGCGCGGGGCCGATACGGAGCGCATCCGCGCGCTGGGTCATCAACAGCTTTCGACCTATGGGCTAGGCAGCGGCAAGAGCGAGCAGGATTGGACCTCGCTGATTCGTCAGCTGGTACACCAAGGCTATCTGATCCAGGACATCGGCAATTATTCGGTGCTGAAACTCACAGACGCCGCGCGGCCACTGTTGCGCGGGGAGCTGACGTTGGAACTCGCCAAGCCGCGGATTCGAGAGCAAGCGAAGAAGAAGCGACCACGGACCGACTCGGCACAGGGGCCCTATGACGAGGCGCTCTTCGATCACCTGCGCGCCACGCGCAAACGCCTTGCCGATGCGCAGGGCGTACCGCCTTACATCATCTTCGGCGACGCGACACTGGTGCAGATGTCACGCGACAAACCGATGAACGAGGATGCGCTGCTCGGTATCGTCGGCGTCGGTCAGCACAAGTTGGAGAAGTACGGCGGCGCCTTTCTGGATGCGATTGCGGAACACGGTCTGTCCGGCAACCGGGCGGGATAAAGGGAGAGGCGTGTGCAACGGCCGCTCGAGAGAACACCGGCCATGCGAACAGCGGCTATCCGCTGCCGGTCGGGCAGCAGGGAGTTCCTCAATCCCGCGGCGGCTCGCGGCGCAACCGTGCAACGAGGGTGCCATCCGTGGCGCGGTCCCCGACGCCATCACTGATGACCAACCGATCGCGGCCTTGCTGTTTGGCCTGATAAAGCGCCGCATCGGCGCGTGCCAGCAGCGCTTCGGCGGATTCGTCGGGCGTGCTTTCGGCCAGGCCGATGGAGACCGTGACGCCCGGCAAGGGCGCGCCTTCGGGTGAGGAGAACGCGGTGTCTTTGATGGTGCACCGCAGCCGCGTGGCGATCCGGCCGGCCTCCACGATCGGCGTATTCGGCAGCACGATCACGAACTCCTCGCCACCGAAGCGCGCCGCCTGGTCGCCCCCGCGAATGTCTTGCTGGAGGGCGTGCGCGACGCCGGTCAGGACTTGATCGCCGGCCAGATGGCCGTAGGTGTCGTTGAAGGATTTGAAACGGTCGATGTCGATCATCAGCAGCGCCAGTTGCTGCCTCTGCAGGCGGTGCCGTACCACCAGCTCCGGCAAGGCCTCGTCCAGCCAGCGGCGATTGAACAGCCCGGTGAGGGAGTCGAGACGCGCGCGTTGTGCCGAGACCGCCTGTTGTTCGAGGCTGTGCCGCAGGATCACGTTGTCCTTACGCACCCGTCTGGCAAGCATGCGCAGCAGGTTGCGTGGGACGACATTCGACACCTCCAGCAGGCTGCGCAGGACGCGGCCTTCCAGGACGAGAACCTGGCACGCGGTTCTGGTGGTCACCATGGCAGACGGGGGTACGCACTCGATGACCGACATCTCGCCGACGCATTGTCCGATTCCCAGCGTCGCCAGGACTTGCCCCTCCCGGCGACCGAGCCGCACCTGCACTTCGCCGTCCAGGATGATGAAGGCGCGATCTTCGGAACGCCGTGGGTCGAGCAGCACGCTGTCGCGCGCAAGCTGTTCAACATGACATAAGGGCGCGAGCCAGATCAGCGCCTCCGGCTGTTCGCCTTCGAACAGCGGCAGTTGGGCGAGCATCTCGGCGGTTGCCGTGGCGGATTTCACTGCGGTCATGTCCGTTGCGATCTCGAAACTCATGCGATCTTGCCCAAGCGCCTGCATAATCCTCAAATTCCGCCACCGGAAGCGTGACCTGGTTCTTAAAGCATGGAGCACTTATGCTGGCGGTATCGGGTCCTGCGCCAATCCCGAAGTTCGACGTTTCAGACGCTTAAAAGTTCTCGACGCACAACGTATCCAGAGTTTTTTCCGCTCCGGCCATGCCGTAGAATGGAGGCCGCTGTCATCTTGAGTGCAGCGCCCTCGCTCATCTTCCGGACTTTGAATCATGGCGCTATGCCTTCCTGAACGTCTTGTTTACCGTTGCCTGGGTGTCTGCCTTGCGCTGGCTTCGATGCCCATGCCGGCGATCGCGGAGACCTTGCCGTTGCCGCCCGACGATGTGGA